>NZ_NFIB01000016.1:0-64341 GCF_002159385.1 Flavonifractor sp. An52 | reverse complement strand
TCTCATCGTCTCTACTACCATTTGCTTGAATTCCGGTGTGTAGCGCTTGTTTGCTTTCCCTTTTGGCATAATAAAACACCCCACTTGTTATCCAGTATATCATACTGTCTAACAAATGGCGTGCAGTTCACTTTGAGCTGAACCGGGGGGAGTTTGTTTTATTAAGATAGTGGAGTACGAAGGACCCTGCGGCTGACACCCAGAGCCAGAAAGAGGGTAAGCAGCTCTGTGACCGGGAAAGCCAGCCAGATCCCGGTGACGCCCAGCAGCCATGCCAGCAAAAGTACCAGCGCGGCAATGCCTACGCCGCCCCGGAACAGGGACAGGAGAAAGGAGGCACGGGGCTGCTCCACAGCACCCAGAAAGGAGGCGGCAATAATGTTGGGTCCGGCAAAGATAAAGCCCCAGAAATAGATCCGCAGCCCGCTTACTGCCAGCCGGGCCAGTTCCGGGTCGCCATCCCGGTTGAACAGGGCTGCCAGGGGTTCGGCCCCGAATTGAGCGATGAGGGCCAAGGCCAGACCCACCAGACAGGAGACCAGCAGGGCCAGACGGCAAAGCTGACGGACGGTGTGATGGTCTCCCCGACCGTAGGACTGACTGATGAGAGGCTGGGCCCCCTGGGACAGGCCGGTAAACAGAGCCAGAGCCATGAGCGCCAGATTGGCCACCACGCCGTAGGCTGCCACCCCAACCGTACCGGCAGCCCGGAGCATCAGGGCGTTATAGAGAGCCAGCACTATGCAGGAGGTAAACTCATTGAGAAAGGCGGCGCTGCCCAGGCCTGCCGCGTCGGCCAGGGACCGGGCCGGGTTGGCGGGCCGGCTCAGCCGGTACTGATTCCGACCAGTGAGGCTGTGGAGAGAGGAGAGACACAGCCCGATTACCGGAGCGGTGCCGGTGGCCAGAGCTGCCCCGAAAATACTCATATTTAAAGGATAGAGGAAGAGGTAGTCCAGGGCGATGTTGGCCAGACTGCCGGTGAGCATGGCGGTCATGGCCAGCTTGGGATTGCCGTCATTGCGGATAAAGCACACCATCACATGGTTGAGGAGAAAACAGGGAGAGAAGAGGAGTACCGTGCGCAGATAGACAGTGCACAGAGGCAGTGTGTCGGTATTAGCCCCCAGCAGCAGAGCGATGGGCCGGGCACAGAAGGCTCCCAGCAGAGCTAGGATGATCCCCAGCCCCAGCCCGGTGAGCAGGGACAAGGTAAAGGTGCGGTTGGCCCGATCTTTATCCCCCTGATACCGGCAGATGGAGTAGCGGGTGGCGCCCCCGATGCCCAGCAGGATGCCCAGTCCGTTGATGAGCCCGAAAATGGGAATAGCCAGATTGAGGGCCGCCAGCCCGTCGGAGCCCAGCCGGTTGGCCACAAAAAAGGTGTCCGCCATAATGTAGCCGGACAGCCCAAGGGCTCCCAGCATATTTAAGGAGATGTACTTGAAAAAAGTCCGCCGCATGGTTTGTCCTCCCGGGTGCAAATGAAAAACGTGCCTGAGTATATTCCTTCAAAGACCTACGGAATATACTCAGGCACGTTGCCTCGCCCATCCGGTGACGGGCGTCATGCACATAGTTTACTTGTGGATAAGAGCATACCAGAAGAGCGGAATCCTGTCAAGCTTGGGAAAGGTTACTGGGACAGCTTTTCCCGCAGCACCTGGTTGACCACCGCCGGGGCGGCCTGGCCCTTGAGCTGCCGCATGACCTGGCCCACCAGGAAGCCGAAGGCCTTCTCCTTGCCGGATTTGAAGTCCTCCACCGACTTCTGGTTGGCGGCCAGCACCTGTTCCACCACGGCGGTCACCAGCCCGGCGTCGGACACCTGGGCCAGACCATGTTCCTTAATATAAGCATCCACGTCGCCGTTGTCGGCAAAGACCGCTTCAAAGACCTTGACGGCGGTGTTGCGGTTGAGCTTGCCATCTTGAACCAGAGCGATGAGCTTGGCCAGAGTGGCGGGGGTTAGCTTCATGTCCTTGGCCTCCAGGCCGTGGGCGGACAGTTGGCCCATAACCTGACCCATGACCCAGTTGGAGGCCTGCTTGGCATCGGCTCCCAGGGCAACTACTTCTTCAAAAAAGTCAGCCAGAGCCTTCTGGGAGGTGAGCATCTCAGCGTCGTAGGCGGGCAGTCCCCAGTCGGCCTGATAGCGGGCCCGCTTGGCCTCGGCCAGCTCGGGCTGGGCGGCCCGGAGTCCTTCGATATATTTGTCGGACAGCTCCAGCGGCGGAATGTCCGGCTCGGGGAAGTAACGGTAATCCTGGGCGTTCTCCTTGGAGCGCATGGCGTAAGTGGCGTCCTTGTTCTCGTCCCAGCGGCGGGTCTCCTGGACCACCTGCTTGCCTTCCTCAATGAGCTCGATCTGCCGCCGGGCCTCATAGGCGATGGCCCGGGAGATGGCCTTGAAGGAGTTCAGGTTCTTCATCTCGGTGCGGGTGCCGAACTCTGTGGACCCGGCGGGACGCACCGACAGGTTCACGTCGCACCGCAGGGAGCCCTCCTGCATCTTGCAGTCGGACACACCCAGGTATTGCAGGGTGGAGCGCAGCTTCTCCAGGTAGGCGATGACCTCCTCAGCCGAGCGGAAGTCGGGCTCGGTGACGATCTCGATGAGGGGCACGCCGCAGCGGTTGTAGTCCGCCCGGGTCTGGTCCAGCCAGGGGTCGTGGACCAGCTTGCCTGCGTCCTCTTCCATGTGCAGCTCGTGGATGCGGATGGTCTTGCCTTCCCCGATGTCCACTTTGCCGTCGTGGCAGATGGGCAGGTAGAGCTGGGAGATCTGGTAGGCCTTGGGCAGGTCGGGGTAGAAGTAGTTCTTCCGGTCAAAGCGGCTGAAACGGCTGATCTCACAGTTCAGAGCCAGACCGGCCTTTACCGCAAACTCCAGTACCTTTTCGTTGAGCACCGGCAGGGTGCCCGGCATACCGGTACACACCGGGCAGCAGTGGGTGTTGGGCGCGCCGCCGAATTGGGTGGTGCAGGAGCAAAAAATCTTGGTCTTGGTGGCCAGCTCCACATGGGTCTCCAGACCGATGACGGTTTCCCAGGTCATTGTGCGTCGCCTCCTTTGGGGCTTTTCTTGTGCCAGCCGGTGTCCAGCTGGAAGGCGTGGGCGGCGTTGAGCACCCCGCCGTCGCCCAGGGCGGGACCGATGAGCTGGGCGCCGATGGGCATACCCTTGCCGTCAAAGCCGCAGGGCATGGACAGGGCGGGCAGGCCCGCCAGGTTCACCGATACGGTGTAGATATCGCTGAGGTACATCTTCAGGGGATCGGTGAGGCTCTCCCCCAGCTTGGGGGCGATGGTGGGGGCCACCGGAGTGAGGAGCAGATCATACTTGGTAAAGGCCTCGTCAAAGGCCTTCTTGATGAGGGCTTTGACCTGGAGGGCCTTTTTGTAGTAGGCGTCATAGTAGCCGGAGGACAGCACGAAGGTGCCCAGCAGGATGCGCCGCTTCACCTCGGAGCCGAAGCCCTGGGTGCGGGTCTTGCAGTAGAGGTCGGTGAGATCCCCGTAGTCCTCAGCCCGCCATCCGTACTTGACTCCGTCGAACCGGGACAGGTTGGAGCTGGCCTCGGCGCAGGCGATGATATAGTAGGTGGGCACCACATACTCCATCACCGGCAGGGCAAATTCTTCCACCTGGGCCCCACGGGCTTTCAATACCTCGGCGGCGGCCAGCACGGCGGAACGCACCTCACTATCCAGACCCTGGCCGAAGCAGTCTGCCGGCAGGCCGATTTTTTTGCCCCGCAGGTCGCCGGTGAGGGAGGAGAGCAGCCCACCGGCGGGGGCGTCCAGGCTGGTGCCGTCCCGGTGGTCCCTGCCCTGGATCAGGTCCAGCACCGCCGCGCAGTCGGCGGCGGACTTGGCGATGGGGCCCATCTGATCCAGGGAGGAGGCGTAGGCGATGAGGCCGTACCGGGACACGGTGCCGTAGGTGGGCTTCATGCCGGTGACGCCGCAGTAGGCGGCGGGCTGGCGGATGGACCCGCCGGTGTCCGAGCCGATGGCGTACCACACCTCACCAGCTGCCACGGCGGCGGCAGCGCCGCCGGAGGAGCCACCAGCTGCCCGGGTCAGATCCCAGGGGTTTTTCACTGGGCCGTAGTGGGAGGTCTCAGAGGTGGAGCCCATGGCGAACTCGTCCATGTTCAGCTTGCCCATGGAGATTGCCCCGGCGGCGGTCAGCCGCTCCACCACAGTGGCGTCATAGCAGGGGACGAAGCCCTCAAGAATCTTGGAAGCGCAGGTGGTGGCCACCCCTTTGGTGCAGATGTTGTCCTTGTAGGCCATGGGCACCCCGGCCAGAGGGGAGGCAGACAGATCGGCCGCCGGGAAGACGGGGCCGTCCACCGTGACAAAGGCGTTGTTGCCCGGCTGGGTGGCGTGAATACGGGAGAGGGCGGCCTCCACCGCCTCCTGCTGGGTCACCTCGCCGGTGCGGAGCTTTTGCGCCAGCTCCAGGGCAGTCAGTTCATACAGTTCCATGTGTGCCACCTCACTCTACCGCCTTGGGGACCAGGAAGGTCTCGCCGTCCCCGGCGGGAGACCCTGCCAGCAGGGTCTCCCGGTCGTAGGACGGGACCACATCATCGGAGCGCAGCACGTTTTTCAGGGGGAAAATGTGGCTCAGGGGCTCCACATCGGTGGTATCCAGGGTGTTGAGTACATCCATATAGGCCACGATGCGCTCCAGCTCCGCCGTCATGGCGGTTTTCTCCTCCGCCGGCAGCTGGAGCCGGGAGAGCTGGGAGATATAGTCGACCATATCTTCGGTGATTTTCATATTAATTCCTCCTTACGGTTCCAGTCGGGTGCGGTCTCTGGGGAACAGACAGGCCCGGCGGACGTTGTCCAAACCGCACAGCTGCATGGTCAGCCGCTCCAGGCCGATGCCCAGTCCGCCGTGGGGGGGCATTCCGTGCTTGTGGATCATGAGATAGCTTTCAAACTCCGCCGGGTCCATGCCCCGAGCCTCCATCTTGGCCACCTGGGCGGCGTAGTCGTGGATACGCTGGCCGCCGGTGGTTACCTCCAGACCCCGGAACAGCAGGTCGAAGGACAGGGTGAAGCGGGGATCATCAGGGTCGTCCATGGCATAGAAGGGCCGCTTCTTGCTGGGGTAGTGGGTGACGAACACGAAATCGCTGCCCCACTCCTCCTTGGCGTACTTGCCGATGGCGTGCTCCTCCTCCGGCTCCAGATCGAAGGGGTCTCGGATCTGATAGCCGTACTTCTCCGCCGCCAACCGCTTGATCTCGTCGAAGCGGACGGCGGGAATTTTGGAGGCGTCGGGCAGTTCCACGCCCAGCAGAGCCAGCTCGGCGGAGTATTCCGCTTTCAGCAGCTCCATCAGATGCTGAAGGAAGCCCTGCTCCATCTCCATGATCTCGGTGAAGGACTGGATATAGCCCATCTCGAAGTCCAGAGAGGTGTACTCGTTCAGGTGTCGCTGGGTGGAGTGCTTCTCCGCCCGGAACACAGGGGCCACCTCGTACACCCGCTCAAAAACGCCCACCATGGTCTGCTTGTAGAACTGGGGGGACTGGGCCAGGAAGGCCTTCTTGCCAAAGTAGTCCAGGCGGAAGATGTTGGACCCGCCCTCGGCACCGGCGTGGACGATCTTGGGGGTGTGGATCTCGGTAAAGCCCTCCCCCTGGAGGTAGTCCCGGAAGGCCCGGCCAATGGCGGCCTGGACGCGGAACACTGCCCGCTCCTTGGGGGCTCTCAGCACTACCGGCCGCAGGCCCAGCTCGGTGTCCAGGTTCAGGTCCAGCTTTTTCTTGGACAGTGGCACCGGAAGAGGAGCGGCGGGGCGGGACAGGACGGTGAGGCTGGCGTCGGTCAGCTCTTTCCCGCCGGGAGCCCGGGGTTCGATGCGCCACATACCGGCGGCGGTGACGGCGCACTCCTCGGTGGCCCCGTCCAGGGCGTCCTTTTGGGTGCAGACACACTGGACCAGACCGGTGCGGGTGCGCAGGGTGACGAAGGTGATGCCGCCCATGTCCCGCAGGGCATGGACCGCGCCGTGGATGGTGACGGGCTGGTTATTCCGGCCCTCCACCGCTTTGTCGATTTGTTTTGCCAGGAATACCATACCGTTCACAACCTTTCTTGTTTGAAAAAAATAAAAAAAAGTCCCGAAGTCGATCAAAACGACTTCGGGACGGAAAAACTCCGCGGTACCACCCGTAGTTGCCCCATCACCCTTGATGGAGCCACTTGGAACTCTTAACGCGAGTAATACGGACGAACCTACCTCCCAAACGGGGCTCGAAACGCCGGCTCAAAAGTGTTGCACCATCCCATCCTGCCGGACCGGGCTTTCAGTCGGTGACCCGGATTCTCTGTCGGCTCTCACGGGCGGCGGTCTTTGTCGCAGCCTTTATGGGCGTAGTATATGCGCTTTTGCGTGGAAAAGCAACTGTGAATTTTGACAAAATCTGCCCTAGGCAAGGAGGGCGGCCCTATGTTACAATGGGGAAAATCCTCGAAGAAAGGGGGCGGAGGACACGAAAAACTGGGATGAGCTCTATGCCGAATGTATGGACTGCCGCAAGTGCTCCCTGGCCGATACCCGGCACAACGTGGTCTTTGGCGAGGGCGCCCGGGACGCGGAGGTCATGTTCATCGGCGAGGGGCCCGGTGAGCAGGAGGACCTGACCGGACGGCCCTTTGTGGGTCGGGCGGGCCAGCTGCTGGACGATATGCTGGAGATGATCGACCTGCGCCGGGACAAGGTGTTTATCGGCAATATGGTCAAGTGCCGTCCGCCGGGAAACCGGGACCCGCTGAACATTGAGCAGGAGGCCTGCATCGGTTACCTGCGCAATCAGGTGGCCCTGATCCGGCCCAAAATCATCGTCTGCCTGGGGCGCATCGCCGCCATTCGGCTGATGAAAGACGACTTCAAGATCACCCGGGAGCACGGACAGTGGATGGAGAAGGCCGGGGTGTGGATGATGGCCATGTTCCACCCTTCCGCTCTGCTGCGAGACCCCTCTAAACGGCCTGAAAGCTTTGTGGATCTAAAGACCCTCCAGGCCAAGATCCGGGAGATCTGCAACCATACCTACGACTGAACAGCGGGACCTGCCTGAGGCAGGTCCCAATTTTTTATTCGTTTTTTATCGCAGAAGGCAAAGGGAGCGTTATGGTTCACTCCGTCTCCGGCACATATTCCAGAATATCCCCGGGCTGGCAGTCCAGGGCCTTGCAGATGGCCTCCAGGGTGGTAAAGCGGACCGCCCGGGCGTGGTTGTTTTTCAAAATGGACAGGTTGGCCAGGGTGACATCCACCTTGGCGGACAGCTCATTGAGGCTCATCTTCCGCTTGGCCATCATCACATCCAGATTCACAACGATGGGCATGGGAACACCTCCTCAGATGGTCAGGTCGTTTTCCGCCTTCATCTCCGCCGCCTGGCGGAAGAGAGCGGATATGACCAGACAGAGCAGCCCGGCCAGAAAGAAGAGCGGAACAAAGAGTGTATTATAGCTGAACAGAGGCGCGATGGATTGGGCATAGCAGATCCTCCAGATCACACGCACCAGGGCGGCCCCGGAAATCAGAAAGCAGAGGACCGCCGACCCCAAAAGGCTTTTGGCATTTTCCAGGCAGAAGGGAGTACCTTTGAGGACAGTGCCCAGCACCCGGCGGCCCTGCCACAGGATGGCCGCTGTACAGGCGCCGCAGAAGAGCAGAAAACCAGACAGAACATCCGCCTGGATGCCGTTGCGCCCCCACATGGACCAGCCGCCGATGAGCAGCATATGCAGGGTATCGTCGATGTCATAGTCCCACCACGCCGCGAGCCCCTGCTGTGAGCCGATGTGTACCAGCCCGGGCACCATGATAAGTGCAATGAGGTTGCATACAAAAGTGATGGTAACCAGTATTGTCAGCACATGGGCCAGTTTCTGCACGCCGGTTCTCTCCATAATCACGCCTCCTTTGGCATCACTGTACCACGGAACACATTGCTTGTAAATGCGTTTTTATCGTTTTTCAATATAACGACGGGGCTTGTAACGTTTTGCGGAGCAAAAACGTGTATCCTATAGGAACAGAGAAAGGAGAGTGGGCTATGGATCGGGAGGAAGCCGCCCGGCTGGTGGAGCAGTACAGCCCGGCGGTATACCGGCTGGCCTACGCCCGGACGGGCAGCCGTGAGGATGCGGAGGACATCACCCAGGAGACCTTCCTGCGATTGGTGCGGACGGCCCCGGTTTTTCGGGATGGGGAGCATTGCAAGGCCTGGCTGCTGCGGGTAGCCGCCAACTGCGCGGGGGATCTGCACCGCTCCCTCTGGCGCAGGCGTGCGGTGCCATTGGAGGAGGCGGGGCAGATGGCCGCGCCGGAGCCGCCGGAGGACTACCGGGTGGTGGTCCATCTCTATTACTACGAGGAGCTGAGTACCGCGGAGATCGCCCGGCTGCTGGGCAAGCGGGAGGGGACCATCCGCACCCGCCTGAGCCGGGCACGGGCCATGCTGCGGGAGGACTTACAGAAGGGGGAAACGCCATGCTGAAGCAGGATTATCAGACCTGGATGGACCAGGTAGAGCCGGATCAGGACTTTCAGGCCCGGCTGACGGAGACCATGACATCAGAGCCGGTAAAAACCCCTAGACATACGTTCCGGGTGCTTGTGGCGGCGGCGGTGATGTGCGGTGCGCTTGTGGTGTCGGCGTTGGCGCTGTCCCCCGACCTGCGGCAGACCCTCAGCGGGATACTGGAGGGATACACCCCCCACAGCCAGACAGTGGAGGGGGTATCGGTTACTGACCAAGGGGTGAAGGTGGAAATAGTGGCCGCCCTCACCGACGCCGCCGGTGGCACCGCCTATCTGGAGGTCACCGACCTGGAGGGAGACCGGATCGGACCGGATACCACCCTGGCCGGCGGGGAAGAACCCCTGGCCTACGACAGCGAGAGCAGCACTGCCCTGTATGCCTGGGAACTGGACCGGGGGGGCCTTTGGGAGGACGGCACGGTGGAGGTGTCGCTGTCTGGGTTCTGGCCGGGCCAGGTGCGGCAGGGCGGCATTGAGCTGCCCTGGGAGGAATTTACCTCCTTTGAGACGCTGGCTTCCACCGCTGTGACTGGCGCAGACGGGACCGCCCTTACCGCTCTGGTACCAGAGCAGACCCATATGGCCCTGGAGGGCACCGACGATGTGTGGATCTCCTCAGTGGGCTATGATCGGGGCGGGCACTTCCACATCCAGTTCGGCCTGTCGGAGGCTGTGACCCATCTGGAGGAGGCGGAAATCCTGCCCGCCGACCTAACGGACATCCACTATGTGGTGCTGGAGGGTGGACGGTATATCGATTGGTACTGGAAGGAGAGCGGGGAGCTGGCCCTGGAGGAACTGCCGGAGATGATTTCTGCCTCCTACTGGACCGGGACGGCCATCTAGGATGACTGGACCCTTCGCTTTGAGCCGGAGTTGCTGCCCCAGCGCACGGTGGCCCTGAACCAAAGTCAGGAGGGCCTGCGCCTGGAGCAGGTGGAGCTGACCGCCATGTCCCTCAGCCTGCGGGTGGGCTTTGAGCACCCGGAGCTGGGCGTGGACGGCGGGGCCTGCCTGGGTACCCGTTCCATGCTGCTCCAGCTAAAGAACGGCGAACAGGTGGCCCTGGCCTTTGACCAGCGGTATCAGCTGTTCCAGAGCGAGGATGGCAGCCTGCACACCATTCTGGATCAGACCAGCCCCGGTGGGGAGCGGTATGGCGCCCTCTATGTCTGGATCTTACCGGAGGCTATCGAACCTGATCTGGTGGAGGGCTTGTGGTTGGGCGAGACGTATCTCCCGCTGCGTGAGGCTTGATTGGGACGTAAAAACCATCAGGCCCCGCCGTATTTTACGGCGGGGCCTGATGGTTTTTCTTGCATTGATGTTGTATTTCTAGTATAATATGCTGGATTATGGAGGCGGTGGATGCCGCCAGGATATGATACGAGGAAGTGCAGTCAATGAAGTACGATTTTGCTGCCATCGAGCCCAAGTGGCAGAAAAAATGGGCAGAGGAAAAAACCTTCCACTGTGAAAACCACAGTGATAAACCCAAGTTTTACGGCCTGGTGGAGTTCCCCTATCCCTCCGGACAGGGTCTGCACGTAGGCCACACCCGCCCCTATACCGCCATGGACGTGGTGGCCCGCAAGCGCCGTATGGACGGCTACAATGTGCTGTTCCCCATGGGCTATGACGCCTTCGGCCTGCCCACCGAGAACTACGCCATCAAGAACCACATTCACCCCGCCAAGGTGACCCACGACAACATCGAGAACTTCACCAAGCAGCTGCATATGCTGGGCTACTCCTTCGACTGGGACCGGGTCATCAACACCACTGATCCCAGCTATTACAAGTGGACTCAGTGGATCTTCCTGCAGCTCTGGAAGCACGGTCTGGCCTACAAGACCACCATGCCTGTGAACTGGTGCACCTCCTGCAAGTGCGTGCTGGCCAACGAGGAGGTTGTGGACGGCGTGTGTGAGCGCTGCGGCGCCCCCGTGGTCCGCAAGGAGAAGAGCCAGTGGATGCTCAAGATCACCGAGTACGCCCAGCGCCTCATCGATGACCTGGACGACCTGGACTTCATCGAGCGGGTCAAGACCCAGCAGAAGAACTGGATCGGCCGCTCCACCGGTGCCGAGGTCACCTTTAAGGCCACCACCGGCGAGGACATCGTGGTGTTCACCACCCGACCCGACACTCTGTTCGGCGCCACTTATATGGTCCTCTCTCCCGAGCACGCCCTTGTGAAGGGCTGGCTGGAGAGCGGCAAGCTGGCCAACGCCGACGATGTGCGTGCCTATCAGGCCGCCGCCGCCTCCAAGTCCGATCTGGAGCGCACCGAGCTGAACAAGGAAAAGACCGGCGTGTGTCTGGACGGCGTGAAGGGCATCAACCCGGTCAATGGCAAGGAGATCCCCATCTTTATCTCCGACTATGTGCTCTCCACCTACGGCACCGGCGCCATCATGGCCGTGCCCGCCCACGACGACCGCGACTGGGAGTTTGCCAAGAAGTTCGGCTGCGAGATCATCGAGGTGGTCTCCGGCGGCGAGGACGTGCAGAAGGCTGCCTTCACCGCCAAGGACGAGACCGGTATCCTGGTCAACTCCGAGTTCCTCAACGGTCTGACCGTAAAGGACGCCATCCCTGTCATCACCAAGTGGCTGGAGGAGAAGGGCATCGGCGAGGCCAAGGTCAACTACAAGCTGCGTGACTGGGTGTTCTCCCGTCAGCGTTACTGGGGCGAGCCCATCCCCATGGTGTACTGTGAGAAGTGCGGCTGGCAGCCCATTTCCGAGGATCAGCTGCCCCTGCTGCTTCCCGATGTGGACTCCTACGAGCCCACCGACGACGGCGAGTCCCCCATCTCCAAGATGACCGACTGGGTCAACACCACCTGCCCCCACTGTGGCGGCCCCGCCAAGCGGGAGACCGACACCATGCCCCAGTGGGCAGGCTCCTCCTGGTATTTCCTGCGCTATATGGACCCCCACAACGACAAGGCCCTGGCCTCCAAGGAGGCTCTGGAGTACTGGAGCCCTGTGGACTGGTACAACGGCGGCATGGAGCACACCACCCTGCACCTGCTGTACAGCCGGTTCTGGCACAAGTTCCTCTACGACATCGGCGTGGTGCCCACCAAGGAGCCCTACCAGAAGCGCACCTCCCACGGCATGATCCTGGGGGAGGGCGGCGAGAAGATGTCCAAGAGCCGGGGCAACGTGGTCAACCCCAACGACGTGGTGGCCCAGTACGGCGCCGACACTATGCGCACCTATATCATGTTCATCGGCGACTTTGAGAAGGCCGCCTCCTGGTCCGACAACGCCGTCAAGGGCTGCAAACGGTTCCTGGACCGGGTGTGGAACCTGTCGGAGAACCTGACCGACTCCATGGAGTACTCTGCCGCCAACGAGAGCGCCATCCACAAGGCCATCAAGAAGGTGGCCGACGACATCGAGGCCATGAAGTTCAATACCGCCATTGCCGCCCTGATGGCTCTGGTCAACGACTTCTATGCCAACGGTTGCTCCAAGGGCGAGTACAAGACTCTGCTGCTGCTGCTCTCCCCCTTCGCTCCCCACATGGTGGAGGAGCTGTGGGAGACCCTGGGCTTCAATGCCGACGGTATGGCCTGCCAGCAGGCCTGGCCCTCCTACGACGAGAGCAAGACCGTGGCCGCCGAGGTGCAGATGGCCGTGCAGGTGTGCGGCAAGCTGCGCGCCACCGTCACCGTCCCCATGGACAGCGACGAGGCTACCGTGGTGGCTGCCGCTCTGGCCGATCCCAAGGTACAGAAGTTTACCGAGGGCAAGAACCTGGTTAAGACCATCCTGGTACCCAACAAGCTGGTCAACCTGATTGCCAAATGAGCATCAAAGGGGTCCATCATGTCTCCCTGAAGGCCCAGGGAGCGGAAGAATTCCAGCGGGTTCTGGATTTCTATCAGCAGGTGCTGGACTGCTCCCTGATCCGCCATTGGGGGCAGGGGGACAGCCAGGGCGCCATGCTGGATCTGGGTAATACCATTCTGGAAGTTACCTCCAATGGTACGGAGCGCGGCAAGGGTTTCTTTGCCCACCTGGCTTTTGCCACAGACGATGTGGACGGTATGGTGGAGCGGCTTCAGGCCGCCGGATGCCCGGTGCTGGTCCAGCCGGTGGATAAAAATCTGGGCGGGAACTACCCCATCCGCATCGCTTTTTGTGCCGGTCCCATTGGGGAAGAGCTGGAATTTTTCCAGGAACTGACCCAGGAAAAAAGAAAGAAATAAATCTGCACTTGACATTTGCTTGCGGATAGCATACAATGATTCTGTTAAAGCCATATCTATGTGTGGCCCTTTGGCGGTGGAACCCCGCCGCTTCGGAGGGAGGGGAAGTCAATGTCGGAAGTCCATGTGAAGGACGGCGAGTCCTTGGAGAATGCGCTGAAGCGTTTCAAGCGCAGCTGTGCCAAGTCTGGCGTTCTGGCCGAGGTTCGCAAGCGTGAGCACTACGAGAGCCCGAGCGTTAAGCGGCGCAAGAAGTCTGAGGCCGCCCGCAAGAACCGCAAGAAGTATTACTAATACTACGAATCACAGGACCCCGCGCCGTCGGCGCGGGGTCCTGTTCCGTTTCAGGGAGCCGCCAGAATGTCCTCCATCAGGTCCTCCACCTGGGGGTAGGACAGCACCGCCTGCCGGATGCCCAGCCCCCGGGCCACCTGCAATTTTTTGCGGATGGACCCGGCGTCGTCAAAGAGAACGAAATGAGCGCCGTTCTCCCGGGACATATAAGTAAAGTAGTGGGCGCACAGCTCGGTAGAGAAAAAGATGGAGGGACTGCGTTCGTCCATCAGCCGGCGCAGCTCCTCCTGGCTGAGAGGTTGCCCCTGACCGGAGGGGGAGGGGAGGTAGAAGTCCTCTGCCACCCGCTCTATGGCCAGGGCCACCCGGCCCTGGCCGTACCGCTGCGCCGCCTCCGCCAGCCGCTGGGCCAGAGAGCCGCCGGACAGGGCGGAGGAGATGAGCACTTTGGCGCTGTCGGCATAGCCGCCGTAGGTCTCGGTCACATAGAGAGGCCAGCCCCGCTTTTGGGTGAGACCGGCCAGGGTACGGACGATTTCCGTCAGCAGGGGCATGGGACGGCCCTCAAAGTCGCATAAGATGCCGTCATACCCCCGGGCGGAGCACTCCCGCAGAACCTCTTGACAGAAGGGCCCGGCCTCACCCCGGCCGTCAAAGCCCACGCAGTCCAGCGCCATCAGGCCGCCCCGGACGGATATGGGCATATTGGCCCGGAAGAGATGGGGGCCGCCCCCCACCCGATAGGCCGCATGGGCCACGGGAAGGCCAAACCGCAGAGCCGCCCGGCTGTGGGCGGGGGGTGCGGTGAGAATCAATGTGGAATTCAGCTGCATATCAGCTACCCCCTTGTCCAAGTTGTAAGAAGCGTGTATAATCAGCTTGTCGAAAAGGCTTTCCGACAAGCTGAAGCACGTTTTGAAACTTGAGCCAAGTTTCAAAACGTGTTTGATCGAACGCGAAAGACAACCCTGACGGTTTTCTTTCACACTATCTTTCCCTCCGAATCCTTTGCTCTGGAGGTTCTTTTCGATAGCCTGTACCATCCTATGCTGACCAGACTGCAAATAGACGAGGTGAAACCATGCTGACGGCCCACTGGTCAGGAAAAACCATTTACGACATCGATCCCGCCGCGCTGGCCGGGCGGGGTATCCGCCTGCTGCTGGCCGACCTGGACAACACCCTGGTGCCCTACGGGGTGCCGGAACCTACCCAGGCGGTGCGGGACTGGACGGCGGAACTGCAAAAGCATGGGATCACCCTGTTCGTGCTGTCCAATAACCGGCATCCCCAGCGGCCCGAGCGGTTCTGCAAGGCGCTGGGCGTTCCCTACATCGGCCACGCCGGGAAGCCCAAGCCGGGCTCCTTTATCAAGGCCATGGAGCAGATGGGCCGCACCCCGGCACAGACCGCCATTGTGGGGGATCAGATTTTTACCGATATTCTGGGCGGCAGCCGGGCTGGTGTGACCACGCTGCTGGTGGAGCCTATCCGGCTGGCGGGCAATCCGGGGCGCTACCTGCGGTACGCCGCCGAGTGGCCCTTCCGCGCCCTGACAAAAAGGAGAGCAAAACCATTATGAGCGCTATCTTCGGACCGGCAGGTAATGCCGAGTCCTTTCCCTATAAATCCTCGGTGGACGCTCCCCGCTGGCTGGCGGGGCTGGGACTGGACTGCTACGAGTACCAGTGCGGCAAGGGCGTCAACGTAGGGGAAGCCACGGCCAGAAAGGTGGGGGAGGCGGCCAGGGAGGCGGGCATTGCCCTATCCCTCCACGCTCCCTATTTCATCAATCTGGCCAATCCCGATCCCGACAGCCTGCAAAAGACCATCGGCTATATCACAGCGGCCTGCCAGGCGGCAGACTGGATGGGTGCCACCCGGGTAGTTATTCACTCGGGTGCACTGATGAAGCGCACCCGGCGGGAGGCCCAGGACATCGCCCTGCACTCCCTGAAAGAGGTGGTGACTGCCTGCGACGCCGCCGGATTTGGACACATCACCCTCTGCCCCGAGACCATGGGCAAGATCAACCAGCTGGGGGACCTGGACGAGGTGCTGGAGCTGTGTACTCTGGATGAGCGGCTTACCCCCTGCGTGGATTTCGGCCACCTGTACGCCCGTACTCTGGGAGAGCTGGAGGGCCATGAGGCCTGCGTGAAAATGCTGGACCGCATCAAAGAGGTGCTGGGAGAGGAACGGGCCTCCCGTTTCCACAGCCACTTCTCCAAGATCCAGTTCACCCCCAACGGGGGAGAGAAGATGCACCTGACCTTCGATCAGGCGGACTTCGGGCCCGACCCGGAGCCTCTGATGACCGAGGTGGCCCGCCGGGGCTGGAGCCCTACTTTTATCTGCGAGTCGGCCGGGACACAGGCCGAGGACGCTCTAACCATGAAAAAGCTGTACCAAAGCGCCCTTTAGGGCTGCTGCGGCGCGAGATAGAAAGGAAGTCTTTATCATGAATCATCTCAATCAGATCGCGGCCAAGCTGGACGAATACAAGCTGGACGCCATGCTCATCACCAGCGATCCCGGCGAGTACTATGCCATCGGGTTCCACGGCGAGGGCATGGTCATCGTGACCAAGAATGAAAGCCGCTATTTCACCGACTCCCGGTACATTGAGGCCGCCGGCAACCTGGTGACCGGCGCCCACATCACCATGACCGACCGGAACAAGAACTTCATGGTGCTGGCCGAGCAGGCCGTTCAGGAGCTGGGCATTCAGAAGATGGGCTTTGAGGACGGCTATGTGACTGTGGCCTCCTACAACCAGTATTCCAAGCTGCCCTGCGAGCTGGTGCCTGCCCAGAGCCTGGTGAACAACCTGCGGGCGGCCAAGGATGAGGAAGAGATCGCCCTGATGAAGAAGGCCCAGGAGATCACCGACCAGGCCTTTGATGCCATTCTGAAGTTTATCCGGCCCGGCATGACCGAGCAGGAGATCGCTGCCCGCCTTCAGTACGAGATGCTGTGCCGGGGCGCTGAAAAGATGAGCTTTGATCCCATTGTGGTGTCCGGCCCCAACGGCTCCCTGCCCCACGGCATCCCCAGCGAGAAGAAGGTGCAGAAGGGCGAGTTTATCACCATGGATTTCGGCTGCAAATACGGCGGCTACTGCTCCGACATGACCCGCACCATTGCCCTGGGCGAGCCCACCGAGGAGATGCGCAAGGTGTACGACACCGTGCTGAAGGCCCAGCTGGCCGGTATTGCCGCCGCCAAGGCGGGCGTGCCCGGCAAGGAGATCCACAACACCGCTGCCAAGGTGATTGAGGACGCCGGTTACGGGGCATACTTTGGTCATGGCTTCGGCCACAGCGTAGGCATCGAGATCCATGAGTCCCCCAATGCCAACGGCCGTGACGAGACCCCCATGCCTGTGGGTGCCGCTGTTTCTGCTGAGCCCGGTA
Organism: Flavonifractor sp. An52; assembly: GCF_002159385.1. Lineage (NCBI taxonomy): Bacteria > Bacillati > Bacillota > Clostridia > Eubacteriales > Oscillospiraceae > Flavonifractor > Flavonifractor sp. An52. The sequence goes on along the minus strand of NZ_NFIB01000016.1, from coordinate 47,822 downwards.
TCTACCTGCCCGGCAAGTTCGGTGTGCGGATTGAGGATGTGCTCATCTACACCGAGGAGGGCACTGTGAACCTCACCAAATCTCCCAAAGAGCTGATTATTCTGTAAAAAGCCTTGCAATGAGGGGAATAATAAGGTAAAATGACTTAGCTGATGATTCAAAAAACCTTTTGGAGGATGAATTTCAATGCCTACGATTTCTGCCAGTGATTTCCGCAACGGCGTGACCTTTGAGATGGACGGCCAGGTCATGCAGGTCGTCGAGTTCCAGCACGTCAAGCCCGGTAAGGGCGCCGCTTTCGTCCGCACCAAGATGAAGAACGTCATCACCGGCGGCGTGACCGAGACCTCTTTCAACCCCACCGCCAAGTTTGAGCAGGCCTATGTGGAGCGCAAGGACATGGAGTACAGCTACAACGACGGCGATCTGTACTACTTCATGGACCCCGAGACCTACGATCTGGTGCCCATCGGCTCCGAGCTGCTGGGTGACAACTTCCGCTTCGTGAAGGAGAACATGGTGTGCAAGATCAACTCCTACAAGGGCAAGATCTTCGCCGTGGAGCCCCCCACCTTCGTGGAGTTGGAGGTCAGCGAGACCGATCCCGGCTTCAAGGGCGACACCGCCACCAACGTGACCAAGCCCGCCACCCTGGAGACCGGCGCCGAGATCAAGGTGCCCCTGTTCATCAACCCCGGCGACAAGATCAAGATCGACACCCGTACCGGCGAGTACCTGGAGCGCTGCAAGGGTTAAAAAATGTCCAGGGGGTATCCAAAGAAGCTAAATGTGGCTTCGCATGGATTTTCATCGGATGCGCCCCCGGCGCTTCCGACCCCCTAGATACAAATGGGCCGCGCCGTATGGCGGCACAGCCCATTTGATACCCCCGGTTTCGCGCCCCGTGGCGCGGGTCGAGGTGTTTTCGGGTGAAGTGAATCCACCCGAAAACAGATTCCTATTCTATTGGCCCTTCGTGGCTGACTGATGAAGAAAAGGAGACGCATTATGACGATTTCTGAGAAGGTCGCGTACCTGAAGGGCCTGGCTGAGGGCCTGAATATCGACACCGAGAAGTCCAAGGAGGGCAAGCTCCTCAACGTGATCATCGGCATCCTGGAGGAGATCGGGATGTCCATTGAGGATTTGGAGGAGAACACCGTGGCTCTGGGCGAGGAGATCGACGCCATCTCCGACGATCTGGCCGACGTGGAGAAGGCCGTCTATGAGGACGAGGACGACGAGGATGACGACGACGATTGCTGCTGCGATGACGACGACTTCTTCGAGACCGAGTGCCCCAACTGCGGCGAGACTCTGGTGATCGACGAGTCCGTTCTGGACGAGGGCGTAATCCAGTGCCCCAGCTGCAAGCAGAAGTTCGCTCTGGACCTGTCTGACGACTGCTGCTGCGGCGATGAGGACGAGGACGACTGCGGCTGTGGCTGCGGCTGTGAGGACCACGACCACGAGGACTAAGTTCCAAGGTATATCGGGAGCGCTGCGGAGATTCCGCGGCGCTCCTTTTTTGCCTTTGTTCGATGTTTTCTCTTATGGCCACAAAACCAGTGGGATTTTGGTGAAAATGGCGGGGGAAGTCTCTTGCGTCTGCCGCTGCCAGCGTAGTATAATGGGCACGGAATTAGATTAGATTAACTCTGAGAACTGCGGATGGGATAAGATGAAACTACAAGAGACACAGACACATAAGACTCTGGAGGAAGTCCAGCCCGGGGAAAAGGGCATCATTCTCCAGGTAGGCAATGACCGGGGGCCGGTGAAGCGCCGCCTGGTTGACATGGGCCTGACCCCCGGTACCCAGGTCATGGTGCGCAAGGTGGCCCCCTTCGGCGACCCGGTGGAGCTCAACCTGCGGGGCTACGAGCTGTCCCTGCGGAAGGCCGACGCCGCCCAGATCCTCATCGCCACCGGCGAGGAGGGGGAGCGGCGGGCCCAGGCCAGAAAAAAGCGCATGGGTATGGTGCAGCACTTGCCCGACGAGGAGACCATCCGGCGGATGGATGCCGACCACGCCCATGAGGCTGCGGCCCACGGTGGTGTGCCGGATTACGCCAGCCACGATACCCGGGAGATGAAGCTGGCTCTGGTTGGCAACCCCAACTGCGGCAAGACCACCCTCTTTAATGCCCTTACCGGCTCCAACCAGTATGTGGGCAACTGGCCCGGCGTGACGGTGGAGAAGAAGGAGGGCAGGGCGGAGGTAGATGGGAAATCCGTCACCGTGGTGGATCTGCCCGGCATTTACTCCCTCTCCCCCTACTCCATGGAGGAGATCGTGGCCCGGGATTTTATCGTGGGAGAGCGGCCCGACGCCATCATCGACATCATTGACGCCACCAACATTGAGCGCAACCTCTATCTGACTGCTCAGCTGTTGGAGCTGGAGAGGCCTATGGTCATTGCCCTCAATTTTATGGACGAGGTGGAAAAGCACGGGGACAAGATCGACGTGGACCGGCTGTCCGAGGAACTGGGCGTACCGGTGATCCCCATCACCGCCCGGTCGGGCAAAAACATCCAGAAGCTGCTGGAGGTGGCCCACCACCAGATGCACGTTGGGGTCACCGTGGAGCCGGACGACCTGTATGACGACTTCACCCACCAGATCCACCACAAGATGGGCGAGCTCATCCACGACAAGGCCTATGCCGCCCACATTCCCGCCCACTGGGCTTCCATCAAGCTCATTGAGGGGGACGATCTGGTGGAGAAGGCCCTGGGCCTGAATGGGGTGGAGAAGGCCGCCCTGGAACGGGTCTGTCAGGAGTATGAGAGCGCCTATGAGCTGGGCGACCGGGAGACCCTCATCGCCGACGCCCGGTATCAGTTTATCCAGAAGGTGGTGGACAGCTGTGTGCACCGGGGCCGTCCCCTGGGTACACCTACCCTGTCCGATCGGATCGACGCCATCGTCACCCACAAGGTGTTTGCCATTCCTGTGTTCCTGCTGATGATGCTGGCTATGTTCGCCCTCACCTTTGGCCCCGGCCAAATGCTGGCTGACGGGGTGGATACCCTCATCGGCGGCTACTTTGCCGACTGGGTGCGGGGTGTGCTGGCTGCCGCCGGTACTGCTCCCTGGGTGGAGGCTTTGCTGGTGGACGGTGTCATTGCCGGTGTAGGCGGCGTGTTGACGTTCCTGCCCCAGATCGCCATTCTGTTCCTCTTCCTGTCCTTCCTGGAGGACTCGGGCTATATGGCCCGGGCCGCCTTCATCATGGACCGGCTGCTGCGGCGCTTCGGCCTCAGCGGCAAAGCCTTTATCCCCATGCTGATGGGCTTTGGCTGTACGGTGCCCGCCGTTATGGGCGCCCGCACCATGGAGAATGAGAAGGACCGCCGCATGACCATCATGCTGGTGCCCTTCATGTCCTGCTCTGCCCGGCTGCCGGTGTACGGCCTGCTCACCGCCGCCTTCTTCCCCCGGTATGGCGGCCTGGTGGTGTTTTCCCTCTACTTCCTGGGCCTGATCTTCGCCATTCTCTCCGGCATCCTGCTGAAGAAGCTGGTGTTCAAGGGGGAGCCTGCCGCCTTTGTGCTGGAGCTGCCCCCCTACCGCCTGCCCACCCTGAAGAACATCGCCCTCCATGTGTGGGAGAAGGTGAAGGGCTTCCTCATCAAGGCGGGCACTCTGATCCTGGCCATGAGCGTGCTGCTGTGGTTCCTCCAGACCTTCGGCTTTGAGGGCGGCGCCTTCGGTATGGTGTCCAACGAGGAATATTCCATCCTGGGCGCCATCGGGTCCTTCCTGGCCCCCCTCTTCGCGCCGCTGGGCTTCGGTACCTGGCAGGCGGCGGTGGCCCTCCTCTCCGGCTTGGTCGCCAAGGAGATGGTGGTGTCCTCCATGAGTATGTTCTACGGCTTCTCCGTCACCGCCAGCGGCACCGCCATTGCCGCGGCCCTGGGCGGCACGTTCCAGAGCCCCCTGGCGGCCTACTCCTTCCTGGTGTTCGTACTGCTCTATGTGCCCTGTGTGGCCGCGGTGTCCACCATCCGCAAGGAGATGAACTCCGCCAAGTGGACTCTGGCCTCCATCTGCTGGCAGCTGGGGGCGGCCTGGCTGGGTTCCTTCCTGGTCTACCAGATCGGCTCTCTGTTTTTGAGGTAACGCTATGTTGAAATACCTGATCTACGCCGGGGTGGCCGTCCTCATTATTTGGGCGGCGGTCTACCTGATCTATCGCTTCCATCAGAATCTGAAGGGCAAGCGGGGGTGCGACTGCGGCGGCTGCTCCAGCTGCCCCCACACCTACTGCCGCCATCGGAAAGCGCCGTAAGGAGGGGCTTGGTATGGATCAAAAACTGGAACAGCTCCAGAAATGGATCGACGAGAGTGAGAATATCGTCTTTTTCGGCGGGGCGGGCGTGTCCACCGAGAGCGGCATCCCTGATTTCCGCAGCGTGGACGGCCTGTACAACCAGCAATACCAGTATCCCCCGGAGACCATTTTGAGCCACACCTTCTTTCAGAAGAATCCGGAGGAGTTTTACCGCTTCTACCACAACAAGATGCTCTTTCCCGAAGCCAAGCCCAACGCCGCCCATTTGAAGCTGGCGGAGCTGGAGCGGGCGGGCAAGCTGAAAGCGGTGGTGACCCAGAACATCGATGGGCTCCACCAGGCTGCGGGCAGCGTCAACGTCTACGAACTCCACGGCTCGGTCCACCGCAACTACTGCATGAAGTGCCGTCAGTTCTACGACTTGGACTTCATGATGGAGCAGGGGGGAGTGCCCCACTGTCCGGTGTGCGGCGGCATGATCAAGCCCGATGTGGTGCTCTATGAGGAGTCCCTGGACCAGGAGACCATCGAGGCCGCTGTGCTGGCCATCTCCCGGGCGGATATGCTCATCATCGGCGGCACCTCTCTGGCGGTGTATCCGGCGGCGGGTCTCATCCGCTACTACCGGGGGAACAAGCTGACCCTCATCAACAAGAGCCCCACCCCCTACGACAAGGAGGCCGACCTGGTGATTGCCGGACCTATCGGGGAGATCCTGGGCGGCGTGCGGGTATAGAGGAGCGAAACCATGTTTGATTTTACCCAGATCAGCCATTACCGGGAAAACAATCGCCTGGAGGCCAAGCTGGCCACCGTCGGCCTGCCCCACAGCATCTGGGAGACCTACTCCGCCTTTGCCAATAGCTACGGCGGGGTGATCCTGCTGGGGGTGGAGGAGCTGCCCGACCACAGCCTGCGGGTACAGGGCCTGCTGGACCCCCAGGGCATGGTGGAGGAGTTCATTGCCGGGCTGGACGACCCGTCGGTGGTGAGCATCAACATCCTGCGGGAGGAGGACATCCAGATCCTCCATGTGGACGGCGGGGACATTGTGGCCATTACCGTGCCTATGGCGGAACAGGATCAGCGGCCGGTGTATATCGGGGGCAACCTCCGCCGGGGGTCCTACCGCCGCAGCGGAGACGGGGATTATCACTGTACCCAGGCGGAGTTGAACGCCATGCTGGGCGGCCGGTCCCACTGAGCATTTTTTGAGGGCAAAAAGCCTGATGCAACCGGAAGTTTACAGGAAAAAACCCAAACGCAACTGCAAATTGGTTTCAGTTGCGCTTGGGTTTTGATATGTTTTAGCCACCTTGAGAGGAGGCAGAGACCATGAGTTTTGGGACGAATCTACAATTTCTCCGGGACCGGGCCGGGATGACCCAGGAGGGACTGGCCGAGGCCCTTCAGGTGTCCCGGCAGTCGGTGAGCAAGTGGGAGTCGGATACCAGTTTTCCAGAAATGGAAAAATTACTGGTGCTGTGTGAGCTGTTCCACACCGACCTGGACACCCTGCTGCGGGGGGATGTGCGGGCCAATTATCAGACCGACGCCGTTGGATACGACCGTTTTATGAACTGGTTCTCCAATTGGATCGCCATGGCGACAGGGCTTATCATCCTGTCGGTGGGGGGCGCGCTGGGGCTCTACGGTGCGGTGGGTATGCCAGAGAATTTGGTGGCTGCGGTTCTCATCTCGGGGATCGCGGTGGCGGTGGCCATCCTGGTGATTGTCGGTATGCGCTATGATCGCTTTGAGAAGGAACACCCGGTCCTTCAGGATTTCTATACCAAAGAGCAGCGGGAGCGGTTCCTGAATCGCTATCCCTTCCTCATCGCTCTGCCTATCGTGGGCTTTTTCCTTGCGGTGGTGTGGCTGATCCTGCTGGGGGACAGTGCGGAGCTGATGGGTGATCGGGCGGAGGCTAAGGTAGCGGCGGTGTTCCTGATCATCATCGCGATTGGCGTGGCGGTGCTGGTATGGGCTGTCCTGCGGAAGGGCAAATATGAGATTGACCAGTGGAACAAGGAGCACGACCCCAGCCCGGAGGCGGTAGCTCAACGGAAGAAGGTGGGCAAGGTGTGCGGGGCCATCATGCTGGCCGCCACCGTGATTTACATGATTCTGGGGTTTGGCTCTATGGCCCTGGAAGGGGACTACGGTGGAAACTGGGGCTGGGCCTGGGGATGGATCGTCTATCCCATTGCCGGTGTGATCTGTGAGCTGGCTTCCCATCTGCTGGGAGAAGAGGAGGAATGACAAAAAGCGTCTGCCGCTGATGGCAGGCGCTTTTTCGTTGGGATAAAAATTGCTGTTGACAGATGACCATCTATGGAGTATGATCTACACATCGAAAAAATTCGATTGATTGGAGGGGAGACCATGGACCGCCATGCTGAGGACGCCAGAATATTTAAAGCCTTTTGCGACCCCAACCGGCTGAAAATTCTGGAGCTGCTCCGTGGAGGAGAGAAGTGCGCCTGTGTGCTGCTGGAGGACCTGGAGATCAGCCAATCGACCCTGTCCTACCACATGAAGATCCTGTGTGATTCCGGTGTGGTGGTAGGGCATCCAGAGGGAAAGTGGATGCACTATGCCATCAGTGAGGAGGGCGCCCAGCGGGCCCGGGAGCGGCTTCAGGCCCTTACCAACGGAGGGGGCGCTGCTGATACGGGTTGTGCTTGCCGAAAATAAAGCCATCGTTCGGACGATGGCTTTTCTTATGAGCATTATATCGATATATTTAGAACTATAAATGTGATGATGGAGAGGGGATAGTTAGATGGATTTTTTAAGCGCTTTTGGCCGGTTTCTCCAGGACCAAGTCCTGGGTATGCAGTGGCTCAGCGGGTGGATCGGCGCCATACTGGAGGCGCTGGGCCTGAAGCTGGACAGCACTCTGGGCGGCAGTCTGCACTTTTTCATTTACGATACCATCAAAATTTTCATTCTGCTGTCGGTGCTGATTTTTGGCATATCTTATCTGCAAAGCTACTTCCCGCCTGAACGGACCAAGCGCATCCTGGGACGGTTTCACGGGCTTGGGGCCAATACGGCGGCCGCCCTTCTGGGCACGGTGACCCCCTTTTGTTCCTGCTCTTCCATTCCGATTTTTATGGGATTTACCAGTGCCGGACTGCCTGTAGGGGTGACCTTTTCCTTCCTCATCTCCTCGCCCATGGTGGATCTGGGCTCCCTGGTGCTGCTGATGAGCATTTTCGGCGCCCGTGTGGCGGTAGTCTATGTGGTGCTGGGCCTGGTGGTGGCGGTCATCGGCGGCACGCTGCTGGAAAAACTGGGCATGGACCGGTATGTGGAGGACTTCATCAAAAATGCGCCCAATATTGATTTGGAGAGGGAGCAGCTGACCTGCCGCGACCGGGCGGCCTACGCCAAAGAACAGCTGCTTAGTACCATCCGAAAGGTGACGCCCTATATTTTGATCGGGGTGGCCATCGGCGCAGTGATCCACAATATGATCCCCCAGACCTGGGTGGAAACGGCATTGGGCAGCCGTAATCCAGCGGCGGTAATTCTGGCTACCCTGGTGGGGGTACCCATGTACGCCGATATATTTGGTACCATCCCGGTGGCGGAAAGCCTGCTGTTCAAAGGCGCCAGCCTGGGGACCATCCTGTCCTTCATGATGGCGGTGACCACCCTGAGCCTGCCCTCGCTCATCATACTGAAGAAGGCGGTGAAGCCCCGGTTGCTGGCGGCTTTTATCGGGATCTGCACGGCAGGCATTATTCTGGTGGGTTATTTCTTCAATTTCTTTCAGTATTTTTTTGTAATCTGAGAACCATATCAAATCATTTATGGAGGTAACTTGTAATGGGACTGTTTGGATTTGGCAAAAAGGAAAAGAACAGCTGCTGCTGTGCCTGCGGCTGCGGCGGCAGCGCCGCGCCTGAGCAGGCGGAGGCATCCATTCTCATCCTGGGTTCCGGCTGCCAGAACTGCCGGACTTTGGAGGCCAACACCCGGGCGGCGCTGGAGCGGATGGGAGACACACAGTCTACCATCGGCCATGTCACCGACTTCACCCAGATCGCTCAGTACGGGATCATGACTACGCCCGGCCTGGTGGTGGATGGAAAAGTGGTGTCCTATGGTAAGGTGCTCAAGCCGGAGGAAATTGAGGCTCTGCTGAAAAAGGTGCGGGGCTGATCGGCACAACAAAAGGGCTGCCGCCAGATTTGGCGGCAGCCCTTTTTGCTGCACGAATGAGATTACAGGTTGGCATCCAGCACGGCGGTGTAGGCCTGGGGAGGCATGACGCCCACCTTGCGGTCAAACTCCTTGCCGTCCTTCAGGAAAATGACGGTGGGGATGCTCATGACACCGAAGCGCATGGCCAGGTCGGGCTCGTCGTCCACGTTGACCTTACCCACCAGGGCTTTGCCCTCGTACTTGCCCGCCAGATCCTCCATCACAGGGGCCAGCATCTTGCAGGGACCGCACCAGGAAGCCCAGAAATCCACCATGGAGATACCGTTGGAAACCGCCTTGTCGAAGGCATCGTTGGTCAGATGAATGATAGACATAGATAACATCCTTTCTCTGTATCAAATCAATTTGAATTGCTCATGTGGTCTACGTATTCCGCAGCCCGCAGGCCGGCCACCAGGCCTTCCCCCACGGCTTTGGATACCTGGAGCGGGAGACCGGTACAGTCGCCGGCGGCAAAGACGCCAGGGACATTGGTAGCCATATCCCGGTCTACCTGGATATATCCGCCCTCCAGTGCCAGGCCGGGGAGCAGATCGGCGGGAGCCACCGAGGGCCGGAGGATGAACACACCCTCACAGGGAATGGTGGTGCTGCCGGCCCGAATGGATTCCACCTTGCCGTTGCCGATGATCTCCACCTTGGGGACCTTCACATAGGGAATGTCGGGCCGCAGGCCGTCGGGGGCCTTGTCGCTGACGTAGGTGACCTTACATCCCAGCTCCTGGAGGTAGTTGGCCTCCTGAGGTGCGTCGGCGGCTTTACCCACCACAACGACTTCCTTGCCCCGGTAGAGCATTCCGTCGCAGGTGGCGCAGTAGCTGACGCCCCGGCCCAGATACTCTGCCTCGCCGGGATACTTGTTGGCCCACACCACGCCGGTAGCCAGAATGATGGCCCGGGCCTGTTCCATCTCAGAACCGATGCTGAGATAGAATGTGTCGCCCATGGGCATGATATTCAGAACACGGCCCTCTTTTCGTTCGGCCCCCATTTCCCGGGCGTGGGCGTGGAACCGATCCAGCAGTTCCTGTCCGCTGGCTTGGGGAAAGCCCAGGTAGTTTTCGATGCGTGGAGTTTTATAGAGGGGATTATCCCGGTCGTCACCGCCCACCACCAGCACCGATTTATTTCGAACCCGTGCCTGGACGGCGGCCGACAGGCCGGCAGGGCCGCTGCCGATTACTGCGATGTCGTACAATGGTATTCCTCCTCACACTCTCCGAACAGAGCGGCAATCACAGCCGCAGTCTGGGGATCGGAGACCTCGTAATAGACCTCGTTGCCTGACCGGGCCGCTTTTACAATACCGGCGGCCTTCAGGCGCATCAGGTGCTGGGAGATGCAGGACTGGGACTGACCGGTGTTGGCTTCCATGCAGCCCACGTTGCGGCAGCCGCAGTGGAGCAGGCCCCGGACGATCCGCAGTCGGACGGGATGGGACAGGGCCTTCAGCAGCTCCGCCTTCTCCAGATAGATGGAATCCGTACCTTCCATGGGATCACCTCCCTGTCTTGATCTGTATATTATTATATTCAAATATTCTAATATGTCAACACCTTTTTTCCTACTTTTTTTCCGGGACTTTTCGACAGGGGAGGTTGACACGACTAACTGATGATGCTATACTACACCCCAGGGGGGTGTCTGATATGATGGCAGACCAGAAAACAGTCCTCCGGCTGCTGCGTACCGCCCGGGGACAGATTGACGGAATTATAAAAATGGTGGAAGAGAATCGATATTGTATCGATATCTCCCAGCAGCTTATGGCTACGGAAGCTATTTTGAACCGTACCAATAAAGAGATCCTGGCGGCCCATCTCAAGCACTGCGTTCAGGAGGCGGAAACGCCGGAGGAGCGCAGCCAGAAGGTGGATGAGTTTATCGGCACGCTGGGCAAGATTTTAAAGTAGAAAGACGATATGGTGAGACCATGAAGCAAAAGTTCGATGTACAAGGCATGACCTGCGCGGCGTGTTCGGCTCATGTGGAAAAGGCTGTGTGCAAAGTGGCCGGCGTGGACGGGGTCAATGTGAATCTGCTGGGCAACTCCATGGTGGTGGACTACGACGAGGGTGTCACCGACGCCGGGCAGATCATCCACGCGGTGGAGGAGGCGGGCTACGGAGCCTCCCTCCCGGCAGTCAAAGGAGTGACGGCCCAGCCTAAGCAGGTCAATAGGATGGAGGAAGAGGCCGCCGGTATGAAGCGGCGGTTTTTGACCTCTCTCATTTTCCTGGTGCCTCTCTTCTATATCGCCATGGGCCACATGATGGGCTGGCCTCTGCCCGCCTTTTTCCACGATCCGGGCAACGTGTTTGTGGTGGCGCTGATCCAGTTCCTGCTTACCCTGCCCATTATGTATATCAACGACAAATACTATAAGGTGGGCTTTAAAACCCTGTGGCACCGCTCGCCTAACATGGATTCCCTGATTGCCCTGGGATCCTCCGCTGCCGTGATCTACGGCGTGGCCGCCCTGTTCCAGATCGCTTGGGGCCTGGGCCACGGAGATCAGGCCCGGGTGGACAAGTGGTCCATGGATCTGTACTTTGAGTCAGCCGGTATGATCCTTACCCTCATTACCCTGGGCAAGTGGCTGGAGACCCGGTCCAAGGGCAAGACCAGTCAGGCCATTACCCGGCTGATGGATCTGGCCCCTAAAACTGCCGCGGTTCTGCGGAATGGGGCAGAGGTGGAGATCCCGGTGGAAGAGGTAACGATGGGCGACCTGGTGGTGGTGCGTCCCGGCGGCCGCATCCCGGTGGACGGGATCGTGGTGGAAGGGAACTCCTCGGTGGACGAGTCCGCCCTCACCGGCGAGTCCCTGCCGGTGGAGAAAGGGGTCGGCGACCAGGTAGCCGCCGCTACCATCAATAAATCCGGTTACTTTGTGTTCCGAGCCACCCGGGTAGGGGAGGACACCACCCTGGCCCAGATGATCAAATTGGTGGAGGAGGCCTCTGCCTCCAAGGCACCCATTGCCAAACTGGCCGACAAGGTGGCCGGGGTCTTTGTGCCGGTGGTGATTGGCATCGCCCTGGTGACGGCGGTGGTGTGGTTTGTCCTCACCCGGTCCATCGAGTCTGCCCTCACCGCCGGAGTGGCGGTGCTGGTGATCTCCTGCCCCTGCGCCCTGGGCCTGGCCACTCCGGTGGCTATCATGGTGGGTACCGGCAAGGGAGCAGAAAACGGCATCCTCATCAAATCCGCCGAGGCCCTGGAAACCCTCCACACGGTCCGTACTGTGGTGGTGGACAAGACGGGTACACTAACCCAAGGAAAACCGGCGGTCACCGACTGTATCCCGGCGGAAGGGGTGACGGAGGAGGAACTTCTATGCGTAGCGGCCTCTTTGGAGAAGCCCTCCGAGCATCCGCTGGCCGATGCCATCCTGACCGAGGCGGAGAAGCGAAACATTCCTCTGGCTCCCATCCAGGACTTTCAGGCCCTGTCCGGCCGGGGGGTCCGGGGTACCCTCCACGGCGCTTCTGTGCTGGCGGGCAACCGGGCCATGCTGGAGGAGGCGGGCATTTCCCTGGAGGGCTTTGGCGACAGGGGAGAGGCCCTGGCCCAAAACGGCAAGACCCCGCTGTACTTTGCCGAACATGGCAAGATGTTGGGTGTGGTGGCGGTGGCCGATCCCCCCAAGCCCACCAGCGCCGCCGCCGTCCGGGGCTTCCGGGAACTGGGCATCGACGTGGTCATGCTCACCGGCGACAACCGGCGTACCGCCGAGGCGGTGGGCCGGGAACTGGGGGTCACCCGGGTCATTGCCGAGGTGCTGCCTCAGGATAAGGAAAAGGTAGTGGCCGAGCTCCAGTCCCAAGGGAAGCGGGTGGCCATGATCGGCGACGGCATCAACGACGCCCCCGCCCTGGCCCGGGCCGACGTGGGTATGGCCATCGGGGCGGGCACCGACGTGGCCATTGAGTCGGCCGACGTGGTGCTGATGAAGAGCGACCTGCTGGACGCGGTCACCGCCGTGCGCCTGTCCAAAAAGGTGATTCGCAACATCAAGGAGAACCTGTTCTGGGCCTTTATTTATAACATCATCGGCATCCCGCTGGCCGCCGGGGTATGGTTCCCCATCACCGGCTGGCAACTCTCTCCCATGTTCGGCGCCGCTGCTATGAGCCTCAGCTCGGTGTGTGTGGTGTCCAACGCCCTGCGTCTGAAGTTTTTCCGGCCCCTCCATCAGGAGGTGCCGGCGGAGCAAATTGAAACACAGAAAGGAACGAGTACCATGACCAAGACTATGACCATCAACGGAATGATGTGCGCCCACTGCCAGGCCCATGTGGAGAAGGCCCTTAACGCCATCGACGGTGTGACCGCCACTGTGGATCTGGCCGCCAAGACCGCCACCGTTATTCTGAGTAAGGATGTGGCAGACGAGGTATTGAAGAACGCTGTTACGGAAGCAGGCTACGAAGTGGTCTCCATTTAGTGACAAATTATGGCAAAGGTGCGGCGGAAGGCCGCTCCTTTGCCGTTTTTACTGGGAGAGGTAGGAAAACAACGTTGAGAATTTGTAAAAATTGAATGGTTTGTGTAAATTGTAGGTTGCCCTTTTTTCGGGAACAGAGTATAATAAGACCAAGCTCAGGGAGGAGAAACAACGCCGTTGCAGACCGACCTGGGCGATTTGTGTGATATGAAAGGAAGGTAGATCACATTGAAGAAGTCTAAGAAGCTCCTTGCGCTGCTGCTCTCTCTTGCGATGATCGTGGGCCTGGCAGCCTGTGGCGGTGGTGGCGGTACCACCGAGACCCCCAGCGGCAACAGTGAGACTCCCGGCAACGTGGAGACTACCCCCGGCAACAGCGAGACCCCCGGCGGCGAGGCTGCCACCGATCCCGACTCCATTTCCGACACCATGACCTCTGAGGACGGCAAGTTCCAGGTGGCCTTCGTCACTGACGTGGGCCAGCTGAAGGACAAGTCCTTCAACCAGGGCACCTTCGACGGCGTGAAGCTGTATGCCGCCGCCAACGGCCTGTCCTACAAGTACTATCAGCCCGCCAACGCCAACGAGGCTACCGACGATGACCGCTACGACGCCATGAAGGCTGCCGTGGACGGCGGCGCCGAAGTGGTCGTGTGCGCCGGCTTCCTGCAGGAGGCCGCCCTGCGCAAGGCCGCCATTGACTTCCCCGAAGTTCCCTTCGTGTTCATCGACGGCTATCCTCTGACCGAGGATCCCGAGAATCCCGACAGCCCCATCCTGACCAACGTGGCCGCTATTGCCTTTAAGGAAGAGCAGGCTGGTTACCTGGCCGGCTACGCCGCTGTGAAGGACGGCTTCACCAAGCTGGGCTTCTCCGGCGGCGGCGGCGGCACCAACCCTGCCTGCTGCCGTTTCGGCTACGGCTATGTCCAGGGCGCCAATGACGCCGCCAAGGAACTGGGCACCACTGTTGAGATGAACTACTCCTGGCAGTACGGCGCTACCTTCTCCGGCTCCACTGAGCTGCAGACCATGATCAGCGGTTGGTATGCCAACGGTACTGAGATCGTCTTTGCCTGCGGCGGTTCTATGTTCCAGTCCATCGCCGCTGCCGCCTCCGCTAATGACAAGTACGTCATCGGCGTGGACGTGGATCAGTCCGGCGAGTCTGATTACGTTGTTACCTCCGCCATGAAGGGCCTGTCCGACGCTGTGCAGTGGGCCGTGGGCCACGTCTATGACGGCACCTTCAGCGAGATCGGCGGCGTTGCCACTTCTCTGGGCGTGGAGAACAACTCTGTGGCTCTGCCCACCGCTGACAGCTCCTGGCGGTTCGAGACCTTCACCGTTGAGGAGTACGAGGCTCTGTATCAGCAGATGCTGGACGGCTCCCTGGTGGTGGATGCCGACTATGAGAAGCTGGAGTCTACCGATTGGAGCAACCTGACTCTGAACGTCATCTGATTATCAGTCCATCCGGAGGGCGCCCTGCGGAATTCCGCAGGGCGCTCTTTCTTTTTCCGCAGAAGGAGACTCAGAAATTGGAGAATAGAACAAATTTCTTGAGTTTCTCCTACCGATATTGTATAATAAAAACAACCAACTCACGGAGGAGGGCGGGATAAGGATTATGGAGACTGAGAACATCATTGAGATGCTCCACATTACCAAGGAATTTCCTGGTATCATCGCCAACGACGACATCACCCTCCAGCTGCGCAGAGGAGAGATCCATGCGCTGCTGGGCGAAAACGGCGCGGGAAAATCGACTCTGATGAGCGTGCTTTTCGGCCTGTATCAGCCGGAGGCAGGCGAGATCCGCAAAAATGGCGAGAAAGTAAAGATCAATAACCCCAACGACGCTACGGCGTTGGGCATCGGCATGGTGCACCAGCACTTCAAGCTGATCGACGTATTTACGGTGCTGGACAATATCATTCTGGGCGCGGAGACCACCAAACTGGGCTTCCTGCAGAAGAAAGAGGCCCGGAAAAAGGTGGAGGAGATCTCCAAGAAATACGGCCTGAGCGTGGATCTGGACGCCAAGGTGGAGGATATCACGGTCGGTATGCAGCAGCGGGTAGAGATTCTGAAAATGCTCTACCGGGACAATGAGATCCTCATTTTTGACGAGCCTACCGCCGTGCTGACTCCCCAGGAGATCGACGAGCTGATGGCCACCATGCGTGAGTTTGCCAAGGAGGGGAAGAGCATCCTCTTCATCTCCCACAAGCTCAACGAGATCATGGCGGTGGCCGATCGGGTCACCGTACTGCGCAAGGGCAAATATGTGGGCACGGTGGATACCAAAGACACCGACAAGCAGTCCCTGTCCAATATGATGGTGGGCCGGCCGGTTCAGCTTCAGGTGGAAAAGACGCCTGCCACGCCCGGCGAGGTGGTGCTTTCTGTCGAGGGGATGACAGTGCCCTCTCATACCCATAAGCGCAATGCGGTCAATGACGTATCTTTCCAGGTCCGCAAGGGTGAAATTGTATGTATTGCGGGCATCGACGGCAACGGCCAGAGCGAACTGGTATACGGCCTTGCCGGTTTGGAGAAGTGCAGCGGCGGTTCCATCCAGCTGTGCGGAAAGGAAATCAGTCACTGCTCCATTCATCAGCGCGGGGAGAACATGAGCCACATTCCTGAGGACCGGCATAAGCACGGCCTGGTTCTGGACTTTACCCTGGAGCAGAACATGGTACTTCAGCGGTTCCGGGAGCCCAG
This sequence comes from Flavonifractor sp. An52, assembly GCF_002159385.1. Classification (NCBI taxonomy): domain Bacteria; kingdom Bacillati; phylum Bacillota; class Clostridia; order Eubacteriales; family Oscillospiraceae; genus Flavonifractor; species Flavonifractor sp. An52. Next base: position 32,105 of record NZ_NFIB01000016.1, on the reverse strand, counting down.
ATTCCAGCACCTGGGATTTACCAAGAGAGGCGAGGTACGCAAGTATGCCGAGGCCCTGATCGAGCAATATGACGTGCGTTCCGGCCAGGGACCGGTGACCATTGCACGGTCTATGTCGGGCGGTAACCAGCAGAAGGCCATCATTGCCCGGGAAGTGGATCGGGACAAGCCCCTGCTGATTGCGGTGCAGCCCACCCGCGGCCTGGACGTGGGCGCCATCGAGTATATCCACAAGCAGCTGGTGGCTGAGCGGGACAAGGGCCGTGCTGTGTTGTTGGTCTCCCTGGAGCTGGACGAGGTTATGAGTCTTTCCGACCGCATCCTGGTTATGTACGAGGGTGAGATCGTGGGTGAGCTTGACCCGAAGACCATCACCGTCCAGGAGCTGGGCCTCTATATGGCCGGCGCCAAGCGGACAGAGAAGGAGGGGAAAGGCGCGTGAAAGAAAGAGGTTCCACCTTACTACAAAAAGAGGGTACCAAATCGGTGCTGGCTTCGCTGATCGCCATCCTCATCGGCCTGGCAGTGGGCGCCATCATCATCCTGATCGTCGGTATCTTCAACCCCAGCTTGGGGATTAAGGGTGCGCTGGAGGGCGTTCAGCTGGTATTCGGCGGCCTGTTCAGCACCGGACGCAGCGCGGCTGGTGCCCTTACGTTCGGATTTAACTCCACCAACATGGGCAATATGCTCTTCCGGGCTACGCCTCTGATCCTCACCGGTCTCTCGGTGGCAGTGGCCTTCAAGACCGGCCTGTTCAACATCGGTGCACCCGGTCAGTATCTGATGGGTACGGCGGCCACTTTGATCCTGGCCCTGTCTATCCCCACCAGCGTGGTGCCTGCTCCCTTGGTGTGGGTGATCGCCTTTGTGGGCGGTTGCCTGGCTGGTGCCATCTGGGGTTGTATCCCCGGCTTGGTCAAGGCCTTCCTCAACATCAATGAGGTGCTGGCCTGTATCATGACCAACTGGATCGCCGCCAACCTGGTAACCTGGCTGTTTGACAACGGCAGCCTGTTTGCCAACCTCCAGAACCATGTGGAGAACACCAAGACGGCCTATATCTATAAGACTTCGTTTAACGGTGTGCAGACGGCCAAGTTGGGGCTGGACAAGATCTTCCCCGGCTCCCAGGTCAACGGCGGTATTGTGGTGGCGATCATCATTGCCATCCTGATCTTTATCCTGATGACCAAGACCACCCTGGGCTATCAGCTGAAGGCCTGTGGCGCCAACCGCCATGCCGCCCGGTATGCAGGTATTGCGGACAAGCGCAACATCGTGCTGTCTATGGCTATTGCCGGTGCCCTGTCCGGTGCTGCTGCCTCCCTGTACTACCTGTCCGGCAACACCGAGTTCTACTGGACCTCTGCTTACCAGACGCTGCCCGCCACCGGCTTTAACGGTATCCCCGTGGCCCTGCTGGCGGCCAGCCATCCCATCGGCGTTATTTTTGCCGGCTGCTTCATGTCCATGCTGGATATTGTGGGCCTGCAGCTGACCAACCTGACCGCCTACAACGAGTATATCACCGACGTAATCATTGCCATCATCGTCTACCTCAGCGCTTTCTCTCTGGTGATCCGGATGCTCATCAGCGGCCATAAGAAGCGTAAGAATGCCAAGGTGCAGACGGTGGCCGCAACCACAGAGCCGCTTCCGGCGGATACACCGCCAGATACGCCGCCGGACACGCCCCCGGACAGCGCCGCTGTGGAGGAAGGAGGCGGTGAAGCATGACGTTCCTCATTCAGCAGACTTTGATCTATGCCGTGCCTCTGATGATCGTGGCACTGGCCGGCGTGTTCGCCGAGCGCAGCGGTATCATCAACCTGGCCCTTGAAGGTATTATGATCTTCGGTGCCTTTGCTGGCGTACTGTTTGTGCGGCTGATGCAGCAGGCTGGCTTCTATGTAGATGCCAAGGCTGCCGGTGACTGGGTAGCCCTCCAGGGCTTTATGATCCTGGCTATGGTAGTTGCCGCGGTGCTGGGCGCCATTTTCTCCCTGCTGCTCTCCTTCGCATCTGTGAATCTGAAGGCAGACCAGACCATCGGCGGTACCGCTCTGAACCTGCTGGCTCCCGCCCTGGTGCTCTTCTTCATCCGCATCGTGGCCAACCAGAACACCCTGCAGATGGCGGAGGGCGACGCGGCCAGCTACTTCATGATCAAAAAGAGCTTCTTTGGATACGGACGCAGCGAGGAGATGGGCTTCTTCGGCTCCACCTTCATTGATAAGACCTATCTGGCCACTTATATCTGCATCATCCTGTTTGTCATCCTGTCCATTCTGCTCTACAAGACCCGCTTTGGTCTGCGGCTGCGCTCCTGCGGTGAAAATCCCCAGGCTGCCGACTCTCTGGGCATCAATGTGTACAAGATGCGCTATGCCGGTACCACCATCTCCGGTGCCCTGGCCGGTATGGGCGGCTTTGTGTACGCCCTTACCACCGCCAACTGTGCCTCCACCGGCGAGGTGGCAGGCTTCGGCTTCCTGGCCCTGGCGGTTATGATCTTCGGTAACTGGAAGCCCCTGAACATCGCCGGTGCAGCCCTGCTGTTCGGCTTGTTCAAATGTATCGCCGCCTCTTACACCAGCATCGATATCAACGGTGACGGTGTGTTTATGCTGGCGGAGATCGGTGTCAGCCCCCATTTGTACCGGATGCTGCCCTACCTGATCACCCTGATCGTACTGGCCTTTACTTCCAAGAAGTCCAGAGCGCCCAAGGCAGAGGGTATTCCCTACGACAAGGGACAGCGGTAAATCACACACAGACGAAAGGGGCCATCCGGCCCCTTTCGTTTTGCATATTGGAAAAAGGAGAGATAAAACATGGTTACGATGGCACAACGGATCGAGGCCCTGCGGGACGAGGCGGGCCTGTCCCGCCCCGCCCTAGCGGCAGCCTTGGGTTTTCCCAAAAACGCCATTGAAAAGTTTGAGACTGGCCGTGCTACCCCAACCAAAGACCAGCAGGAGAAGATGGCGGCCTATTTTGGCGTGTCACTGTTCTACCTGCGGGGGGAGAGCGGGGATCGTACTCGCCAGGAGGACTGGATGAGCGGCGGCCTGACCGCCGCGGAGGAGGAGCCGGTATATCGCCCCGCGCCGGTCAAGCGGCCCAAGGCGGAGTCGGCATCCAGCGGCGGGGGAGCCACTATGTTGGATGCCCTCTTCTCCACCAAGCAGGCCAAGGACCAGTTCAAGGCCATGGTGCTGGAGGTTCTTCGGTCTCCGGAGGGACAGGAGGTCATTGCCCAGGCGGTGTGGAAAGAGCTGGCCAAACGCCGCTGACAGGTTTCCACAGGCTGGAGAATGTGATATAATGTCAAAAAGCGCCGCCGCCGGCCGCGCATAGAACAGGGAGGTACTGCAATGAAGCAGGACATGATTCTGATCCTGGACCTTGGCAGCAAGGAGAACGCCAAAATTGCCCGTGAGGTTCGGGCGCTGGGTGTTTACAGTGAGATTCATCCCCATGACATTACCCTGGCAGAGGTTCAAGCTTTGCCCAATGTGAAGGGCATCATTCTCAACGGCGGTCCCAACCGGGTGGTGGACGGCGTGGAGATTGACATTTCCAAGGAGATTTATAACTGTGAGCTGCCGGTATTGATGGTCGACCACAAGGGGGATGCCCCCTGGCCTGAGGATGACGAGGCCCGGAAACAGGCCCTGTCCAACTTCGTCTTTGGCGTGTGCGATGCCGAGGCCAACTGGAATATGGACAACTTTATTGCCGACCAAATCGAGCTGATCCGCCGGCAGGTGGGAGATAAAAAGGTTTTGCTGGCCTTGTCCGGCGGTGTAGACTCCTCGGAGGTGGCCGCCCTGCTTATCAAGGCCATCGGCAAGCAGCTCACTTGCGTTCATGTCAACCACGGCTTGCTCCGCAAGGGCGAGCCGGAGCAGGTGATCCAGGTGTTCCGCCATGAGATGGATGCCAATCTGATCTATGTGGATGCTGTGGACCGGTTCCTGGACAAGCTGGCCGGGGTGGCTGACCCGGAGCAGAAGCGTAAGATCATCGGCGGTGAGTTTATCCGGGTGTTTGAGGAAGAGGCCCGGAAGCTGGAAGGCATCTCCTTCCTGGGCCAGGGCACCATCTATCCCGATATCATTGAGTCGGGTACCAAGACGGTGAAGGCGGTGAAGAGCCACCACAACGTGGGCGGCCTGCCGGAGGACCTGGACTTTGAGCTGGTGGAGCCTTTGAAGATGCTCTTTAAGGACGAGGTGCGTGCCTGCGGCAAGGCTCTGGGCCTGCCCGACAACATGGTCTACCGCCAGCCCTTCCCCGGCCCCGGCCTTGGGGTGCGGTGCCTGGGCGCCATCACCCGGGATCGTCTGGAGGCGGTGCGGGAGTCTGACGCTATCCTGCGGGAGGAGTTCGCCAAAAACGGTCTGGAGGGCAAGGTGTGGCAGTACTTCACTGCCATTCCCGATATCAAGAGCGTTGGTGTCCGGGATGGCAAGCGGGCTGACGAGTGGCCGGTTATCATCCGTGCGGTGAATACGGTGGATGCTATGACCGCCACGGTGGAGGATGTGCCTTTTGCCCTGCTGCAGCACATCACCCACCGGATCACCCATGAGGTGCCGGGCGTCAACCGTGTACTCTATGATCTGACGCCGAAGCCCCCGGCAACCATTGAGTGGGAATGACGCTCGAAACGGCGAAAACCCGCATGAATACAGGCTTTTTTGCCCGTCCATACTGCTCTTGATACTGGATTGATACTATTTGTGTCCGCCCGGTATTCTCAAGAGAAAAATCCCAAAAGGACAAGCAAAACCGCCCTGCTGAACGACAAATTCAGCAGGGCGGTTTTTTTGCTTGTCTTATTTATTTTTCCGCCAAGGGATATAATATTCGCTTTCCAGGCCATCGTCGCAGGTATGGGGCCAGTTGAGTTTCCATTCAAAATACTCTTCCCTGGTGATCTCCCCGGCGTGTAACTCCTGCTGACGAAAAAGCCATTCCCGCATGAACTCGTCCACAAGGCCATACTGGAAGTACATACCCACGGGAGGGTGTGCGGGCCAGTCATCGCTATCATTGTACCGTACAGCGGTATCATCAGCGGCCCCTGCTCTGCCCGGATTGCGGACAAGTTGGAACAGGCGGATAGCGCCAGGGCTGTCCTCGTCCAGCCAGAAGAATGTCCGCATGAAGTCCTCGGCAGAGCCGGGGGCGATGGTGTAGAAGTTCTGGCGGTCTACCCGCAGCGCCTCGGCCATCTTGTCCAGCAGTTCCCGTTTCGGAACACGGTAATTCGTCTCATACTGGGCGATCCGGTTGTCCGCTCCCTTTTCCTCAAAGCCGATAGCAAGCCCCAATTCCTTTTGTGTCATGCCTCGAAAGGTGCGGATTTTCTTTATCTTGTCTCCGACTGTCATAATATCCCACCGCCTTTGCCAATAGTATAGCGCAAAAAAGCGAAAGATGCAAGATAATCTTTAACAAAAATGCGAAATAAATTCTTGACATTAACACTTATGTTAATGTATAATGAAGATGGTGACATTAACATATTTGCGAAACTAAAATAAGGAGGTGCTGACCATGGAAAAGGAGCTGTTTGTGAGAGCAGAGGAGGTCGCCAGGGAGCTGGGCATTTCCAAGCCCTACGCCTACAAGCTGGTGCGGGAGATGAACGAGGAGCTGAAGAAAAAAGGCTTTCTCACCATTCCCGGACGGGTAAGCAGGCGCTACTTCGAGGAAAAATTCTATGGGCTGCGGGACAGACAATAAGGAGGGAACCACAATGCCGGCATACAAAGACAAGGCAAAGGGCACATGGTATGCGTCCTTTTACTACGAGGACTGGACGGGCAAGAAAGTAAAGAAAATGAAACGGGGCTTTCCCACCAAGCGGGAGGCTCTGGAGTGGGAGCGGACATTCCTGCAACAACAGACCGCCGACCTGGAAATGACCTTTGAAAACTTCGTGGCTGTCTATGTGGCGGACATGAAAGGCCGTATCAAGGAAAACACCTGGGGGACGAAAGAGCATATCCTCTACAAGAAGTTGGTGCCGTACTTCGGCAAGCGGAAGATGTGCGACATTCACTCCAAGGAGGTCATCGCCTGGCAGAATGAAATGCTGGGTTACCGGGACAAGAACGGCAAGCCCTACTCTCCGGTGTACTTAAAAACGCTGCACAATCAGTTGAGCGCCGTGTTCAACCATGCGGTACGGCACTACAATCTAAAGGTCAATCCCGCTGCCCAGGCGGGCAATATGGGAAAGCCAAAGGGACGGGAAATGCTGTTCTGGACAAAGGCGGAGTATCTGAAATTCGCCGAGGCCATGATGGACAAGCCCCTTTCCTATTACGCCTTTGAAATGCTCTACTGGTGCGGCGTCCGGGAGGGGGAGCTGCTGGCCCTCACTCCTGGCGACTTCGACTTTGAGAAACAGACCGTCACCATCTCCAAGTCCTACCAGCGGATTAAGGGCAAGGATGTGATTACCGACCCCAAGACCCCTAAGAGCAACCGGGTCATTCAAATGCCCGCTTTCCTCTGTGAAGAAATGCGAGACTATATCAAGAGCCTGTATGGGGTGAAGCCCACCGACCGCATTTTCACGGTGACAAAATCCTACCTCCACCGGGAGATGGACAGGGGTGCGAAAGAGGCCGGGGTAAAGCGGATCAGAATACACGACCTGAGGCACTCCCACATTTCGCTGCTCATTGACATGGGCTTTACGGCCCTGGCAATCGCTGACCGGGTGGGACATGAAAGCATTGATATTACCTACCGCTACGCCCACCTGTTCCCCACCCGGCAGGCGGAGATGGCGGACAAACTGGACATGGAGCGAAAGGGGGCCTAAATCATGTCAGTGAAAAATCTTGACCGACACAACCGCTGGAGAAACAAAACTGTGGCTTTCCGGGTGTCCCCGGATGAGGACAGGGAAATTGAAACCGCTGTGCGGCTCTCCGGCCTTACCAAACAGGACTACATCACCCGACGGCTGCTGTGCCGGGATGTGGTGGTACAGGGCAACCCCAGGGTGTATAAGGCCCTGCGGAACGAGCTGGCCGCCGTTCTGGAAGAACTGGAGCGTATCGAGGCCGGGAATGGCGTGGATGGGGAGTTGCTGGACACCATCCGGCTGATCGCCGCCATCATGGACGGCATGAGGGAGGATTGATAGATGGATAGATTGCAAGAGAAAACGACTGCCCCATATCCGCCTGTTGGCGCAGACGGGGGACAGTCGCTCTCACAAAAACCTAACCAAAGTATAGCAGAGGGCGTGACAGAACACAAGCCCCCGGAAAGAGATTTGGAGGAAATCCTGCGGCAGATAAGCCGGGTCAATGACCCGGCCTATCTGCCTACCGTGTCTATGAATGACCTCTACGAACAGGTGTACCCCGGCAGACCTCCTGTGGTAGACGGTCTGCTCTATGCGGGGACATATCTCTTTGTGGGCGCTCCCAAGGTGGGCAAGTCCTTTCTCATGGCCCAGCTTGCCTATCATGTGAGTATGGGCCTTTCCCTGTGGGGGTATGAGGTGCGCCAGGGGACAGTCCTCTATCTGGCCCTGGAGGACAACCACCGTCGCTTACAGGAGCGGTTGTACCGGATGTTTGGAGTAGAGAGTACCGGAAACCTGTTCTTTGCCATCGGAGCTAAGCAGCTCGGCGGTGGCCTGGAGGAGCAGCTAAAGGGCTTTGTCCGGGAACACACGGACACCCGGCTTATTATCATCGACACCCTGCAAAAAATCCGGGAGGCCGGGGCAGAGAAGTACAGCTATGCCAACGACTATGAGGTAATCACCAAACTGAAACGGTTTGCCGATATAAGCGGGGTTTGCCTCCTGGTTGTACATCACACCCGCAAGCAGCAGGCCGATGATAAGTTTGATATGATCTCCGGCACCAACGGCTTATTGGGTGCGGCAGACGGGGCCTTTCTGCTCCAAAAGGAGCGGCGGGCAGACAACGCCGCCACCCTGGACATTTCTGGGCGGGATCAGCAAGACCAGCGCCTCTACCTCAAGCGGGACGAGGAACGGCTTGTGTGGGAGCTGGAGCGGCGGGAAACGGAGCTGCGGCAGGAGCCGCCTGACCCGGTGTTGGAGGCTGTTGCCGCCCTGGTAACGGCGGAACGGCCAGAGTGGAGAGGGACGGCCACGGAACTTGTCGCCGCCCTGGGGCTGGATATGAAACCCAATGCCCTGGCTATGCGGCTGAATGTCCGGGCGTGGCGGCTGTCCTATGAGTACCACATCCACTATGAAAGCGCCCGAACCCATGCCGGGCGGAGTATCAAGCTCACGTTGGAGGAACCCCAGGCGTGACGACCGTGACAGCTGTGACAGCTTTTCGGAGTGCGGAGGCGGTGTGTAAAACATCGTCACGGTCGTCACGGCTGTCACGGGGAGCGGGGGCGAAAGTCAAGGGGGGCATACCTGCGGGTGGAGATTGCCGCAAGTCAATACAACCCGTACCCCTTGACTTTCGGCCCACGGAAAACACTTGCCGGGCGGTGGAAAGGCCCCTGGCCTTTCCACCCTGCCCAACGGCGAGTGACAAAGTTTAGGCGGGGTGCAGGGTGCCCTTTTCAAAGGGCGGCCCTGCTGGGGGAGGCAACCGCAGTTGCCGGGGGCAAAGCCCCCACACCACCCCGTAGGGCGCAAATGCGCTTTTGATGGCCGTCAGGCTGTCAAAAGTGCTTTTGCGTTACTTTCGCAGAAAGTAACAAAGGCTCGCCGCTTGCGCGGCGGAAAAGGGAGGAGGGATTGATTTGAAAAGGACAATCAGCGCCATGGTGGGCCAAGGATCGGTGAACCATAACAGTAGAAAATTCCACGCCAAGAACACTGACCCGGAACGCTCCCACTTGAATATAACCTACTGCCAGGAGAATATCAAGGCGGTGTACCATGAACTCTTTGACGAGGCTCTGGAACGGTACAACGCTAAACAAACCAGGGCCGACAGAAGGATAGAGGATTACTATGAGAAGATCCGCTCCGGCAAGCAGGAAAAGCCGTTCCATGAAATCATCCTGCAAGTGGGCAATCGAGATGATATGAGCGCCGACAGCGAGGAGGGACAGCTTGCGGCAGCGGTTTTGGACGAGTACATGAAGGGCTTTCAAGAGCGCAACCCCCAACTCCGGGTGTTCTCTGCCCACCTCCACATGGACGAGGCTACGCCCCATCTGCACATTGACTTTGTACCATTCACCACCGGGAGCAAGCGAGGGCTGGACACGAGGGTATCTTTGAAACAGGCGTTAGCGGCCCAGGGTTTCCAGGGCGGCACCAGAGGGGACACAGAGTGGAGCCAGTGGGTGCGCTCGGAAAAGGAGCAGCTTTCCCTGGTCATGGAGCGCCACGGGATTGAGTGGGAGGACAAAGGCACCCACGACAAGCACTTGTCTGTGCTGGACTACAAGAAAGAGCAGCGGGCAAAGGAGATCGCCGTTCTGGAGACGGTCAAGGCGGAGAAAGAAAACCAGGTGGAGAGCCAGGAACGGCGGCTCAAAGAACTTGCCCCGGCGGTGAAAAATATGGAGCGGTTGGCAGCGGATTTCTCCGCCAATCCGGAGGAGATTTTGCCGGAGCCGGGAACGCTGGAAACAGGCCGGGCCTACCGAGAGAAAAAGGCAAAGCCCCTGCTGGCCCAAATCGTCAAGGTGCTGCGCTCCCTGTATCTGGCCTATGTGGAGCTGCGGGGGAAATTTGAGCGTCTGCAAGGGGACTATGGCCGGGTGAGGGAGAGCAACATCCGCCTGTCTGATCGATTGCAGGAGGTCAAGTTGGAAAACAAGGCCATGCGGCAAGTCTCCGCTGACTATGAGCGGGTCAAAAGGGCCTTTGGCCCAGAACAAGTGGACAGAATATTAGAGGCAGCTTACCAGCAGGAACATGCCGAAAAGGAACGGAAACGGGCCGCAAAGTCAAAAATTCGGATAGACGCACGATAATCACCAAAACCGGAGGGTATTCCAGTGAATACCCTCCGATTTTATTTGTGGAATCGGTAAAATGATTTCTTGTTTTTTAGAGCGTACTATGATATACTGCTATTATCCTGATTTGAGGAGTCTATCAAATATGCGGCAAGGTATTCTTAAATAAAATTTGATAATGGGCGCAAAAATGATTGCCCCTTGCAGGGGCTTGGTTTTTGTACCCAATTTTAAGAATACTTTTGCCTTTTTAGTAAATATCGTGACGGACCGCGGCTTATGTAAGTCGTGTATGTTTCTGTGTGTCCGAAGTCATGATCCCCAGCGGTAAAAGTATTAGCCGCTGGGGATTTTTGCGCCCATTCGGGCCTTGTATGGAGGATAGACATGAACATTATCAATATCGGGATTCTTGCCCATGTAGACGCTGGAAAGACGACCTTGACGGAGAGTCTGCTATATGCCAGTGGAGCCATTTCAGAACCAGGGAGCGTCGAAAAAGGGACAACGAGGACGGACACCTTGTTTTTGGAGCGGCAGCGTGGGATTACCATTCAAGCGGCAGTCACTTCCTTCCAGTGGCACAGATGTAAAGTTAACATTGTGGATACGCCCGGCCACATGGATTTTTTGGCGGAGGTGTACCGCTCTTTGGCTGTTTTAGATGGGGCCATCTTGGTGATCTCCGCGAAAGATGGCGTGCAGGCCCAGACCCGTATTCTGTTCCATGCCCTGCGGAAAATGAACATTCCCACCGTTATCTTTATCAACAAGATCGACCAGGCTGGCGTTGATTTGCAGAGCGTGGTTCAGTCTGTTCGGGATAAGCTCTCCGCCGATATTATCATCAAGCAGACGGTGTCGCTGTCCCCGGAAATAGTCCTGGAGGAAAATACCGACATAGAAGCATGGGATGCGGTCATCGAAAATAACGATGCATTATTGGAAAAGTATATCGCAGGAGAACCAATCAGCCAGGAAAAACTTGCGCGGGAGGAACAGCGGCGGGTTCAAGAAGCCTCCCTGTTTCCGGTCTATCATGGCAGCGCCAAAAAGGGCCTTGGCATTCAACCGTTGATGGATGCGGTGACAGGACTGTTCCAACCGATTGGGGAACAGGGGAGCGCCACCCTATGCGGCAGCGTTTTCAAGGTTGAGTACACCGATTGCGGCCAGCGGCGTGTCTATCTGCGGCTATACAGCGGAACGCTGCGCCTGCGGGATACGGTGGCCCTGGCCGGGAGAGAAAAGCTGAAAATCACAGAGATGCGTATTCCATCCAAAGGGGAAATTGTTCGGACAGACACCGCTTATCCGGGCGAAATTGTTATCCTTCCCAGCGACAGCGTGAGGTTAAACGATGTATTAGGGGATCAAACCCGGCTCCCTCGTAAAAGGTGGCGCGAGGCCCCCCTCCCCATGCTGCGGACGACGATTGCGCCGAAAACGGCAGCGCAAAGAGAACGGCTGCTGGACGCTCTTACGCAACTTGCGGATACTGACCCGCTTTTGCGCTGCGAAGTGGATTCCATCACCCATGAGATCATTCTTTCTTTTTTGGGCCGGGTGCAGTTGGAGGTCGTTTCCGCTTTGCTGTCGGAAAAATACAAGATTGAAACAGTGGTAAAGGAACCCACCGTCATTTATATGGAGCGGCCGCTCAAAGCAGCCAGCCACACCATCCATATCGAGGTGCCGCCCAACCCGTTTTGGGCATCTATCGGACTGTCTGTTACACCACTCCCGCTTGGCTCCGGCGTACAATACGAGAGCCGGGTTTCGCTGGGATACTTGAACCAGAGTTTTCAAAACGCTGTCAGGGATGGTATCCGTTACGGGCTGGAGCAGGGCTTGTTCGGCTGGAACGTAACGGACTGTAAGATTTGCTTTGAATACGGGCTTTATTACAGTCCAGTCAGCACGCCGGCGGACTTCCGCTCATTGGCCCCGATTGTATTGGAACAGGCATTGAAGGAATCGGGGACGCAGCTGCTGGAACCTTATCTCTCCTTCACCCTCTATGCGCCCCAGGAATACCTTTCCAGGGCTTATCATGATGCACCGAAATACTGTGCCACCATCGAAACGGCCCAGGTAAAAAAGGATGAAGTTGTCTTTACTGGCGAGATTCCCGCCCGCTGTATACAGGCATACCGTACTGATCTGGCCTTTTACACCAACGGGCAGAGCGTATGCCTTACAGAGCTAAAAGGGTATCAGGCCGCTGTCGGCCAGCCGGTCATCCAGCCCCGCCGTCCAAACAACCGCCTGGACAAGGTGCGCCATATGTTTCAGAAGGTAATGTAAAGATACATAATCGTCAAGACGGCAACAATCAGAAGTTATGGAGGGTAACAATGGAATATCGTAAGGAAGATTTAATGGAAGCAAAAAAGCAAATTTTGGGAGTGGGAGAGAACATGGGAACAGAGGAAAGTAAAAAAATCTGGGAGGAGAACGCACAATTTTGGGATAATGCAATGGGTGACGAATCTAATGAATTTCACAGAGAGGTAGTGCGTCCCAAAGTAACGGAACTTCTATCTCCTAATCCTGCGGATTATATTTTGGATATTGCGTGTGGCAATGGAAATTATTCTTCGTATCTTGCACAAAGAGGCGCTTCGGTTGTCGCTTTTGATTACAGCAAAAAAATGATAGAATTGGCTAAAAGACGGCAATCACAATATGCAAAACAAATTGAATTTTGTGTGGCGGATGCGACCAATAGAAAAAGTATATTAGAATTAAAAAGAAATCGAGCCTTTACGAAAGCAGTTTCTAATATGGCAATTATGGATATTACGGATATTGAACCACTTCTTATGGCTGTTTATGAACTGTTGCAGGAAAGCGGAATTTTTGTCTTTGCAACGCAACACCCTTGTTTTGTCACGTTGACTGAAAAATATATGACACCGCACAGTTACTATGATATAGCGATTGAAGGGCAACCGAAAGAGCAGATTTATTATCATCGTTCCATACAAGATATTTTTAACCTTTGTTTTAGAGCTGGATTTGTCATTGATGGATTTTATGAAGAATGTTTCAAAACCAACAAAGAAATTCCTATGGTAATGATAGTAAGGCTTAAGAAGGTAAAACGTGATACCTTACAATAAATTCAAGTTTGTCGGGTAAATAGCAAAGCCAGCCGAGCCAGCGGGCGGTCAAGATGAACGGGCTTCGCCCACCGTTGACAGCCCCGCCCGGTTTCGCAGTTAGGCAGTCAAGGAGCGACAGCAAGGAGTGCTGCCGCCCCGCACTATTATTCAGAGAGGGGGAATTTCCATGACAGACCAGAAAGCCTATCAAGAATATATCCAGCGCAGGTACAACGCCTCTTGCAAGGCTGTTATCCGCTGTGCCTGACAGCGTCCGTCCGTGCCGGAATTATGTAGAGCTCCACATAATTCTGTTGTATTTCCCAGCCTTTTGTGATACTATTTTGATACTAATAAACTTTACAGCCGAAAATAGCAGGTGGAATATTAACATATTTGCGAAAGTTTTTCCTGCGAAATCACCTCAAATACACCCTACTATATCTGAATTTGCCGAGTGGGAATGATTTCAGAGGCCCGAAAAAGCCTGATATGACTGGGCTTTTGAGAGGTTAAAGCCCTCCGTGGCAACGATTTGGCAACATTTTTTTCATTATTCATAAAAAGAGAGCTAACTGATTTTGATTAGTCAGTTAGCTCTCTTTTTATTTTGGTTTCTATATGAGTTTAGCCGTTTAGTTTTTTCTCAAGCTTTTGAAGCCTTGCAGGGTATCCCCCTTTAGTTGAATCGGTTAATCCATATTTTATTGCCAAATTGCAAATTTCAATGGCCTCTTTATACTGCCCGGCTTTTTCGTAAAGAATTGCAAGCCGCTGAAAGGTTGTGATTCGTGGAATACAACCGAACTCTTTTTGCATTGGCTTTACATATTTAGGGAACATCTGGATATCTTTCAAGCAAAATTCGATTGTTAAATCAATCGCATCTGGTCTGCAATCTCTCTGCTTGTAATAACATTCGGCGGCTTCCTGCCAAAAATAGTGAGCGTCCAGAAGCTCCGCTTCGCTAACTGCTAGGTCTTTACCTGCACTAATTATTTTATCGGCAAGAGAGTAGTTCTTCTCAGAAACTGCCCAGCCAATCATTGCGGAAAAGTACTTCAGTTTTGTGCTGGAAGAATAAGATACATCACCTTTTATAGGAGAAGAACCCGGAGATGCACCAAGCCCACCTTGATGGTATCTGGTAAGAGCATCTTGCTCTTGAGGTGTGCATGATAGTCAAAAAGATTCCAAGCCCAAATAACCGATGATGCCTTTAATTTTAGGTTTCTGAGAAAATAGGGACTTAAACATACAATGTCACCTCTAACTTCAAGTGAACTCCAAATTTTTCTTTTCTACGCAACAAACGGCCTCTCCCGTGGCCTACAAGTGAGGGGGTCAAAAGAGGTCTTGGGGCGGCACTTTCACATAGCTCTGGGCTTTGTCAAACTCCGGATAGTGGTAGCGCCACTTGTCGTAATCCTCTTTGGAGATTTCGCCCGCCTCCAGCATGGCAGCGGCCTGCTGCCAGGAACAGAGCATCTCATGCAGTCGAGCGGCGTCCTTGTTCTTCCGCACATCAACCTTCAAGCAGACTTCTCCATCTATCTCGCTGATCTTGAGTCCGTAGTTATCCTCCAGGGTAAACAGGGTGTGCATGAGCCCCACATAGGAGTCTATGTCCGGGACGGAGAGGGCATGGGGAGAGACATCCAGTACCTGGGCTAAGGCGGCGGTAAGGTCTGCCTTTGGGGTTCTTGATCCTGTTTCATACTGTGCCAAGCGCACATCGGCAGACTTCTCCGGGAAGCCCAGCGCCATGCCCAGATATTTCTGTGTCATCCCCCGCAGGAGACGGAAAAAGTGAATCCGTTCGCCAATCGCCATATCATCCACTCCAATCGTTGGTTGTCTTTAGGAAAAGCGTAGCAGAAATGCTTAGTAAAGTCAAGAGAATCCTAAACAATTTTATTTAATTTATTTTGCGTACTCTGATTGACACAAGCTATTTTGCTTAGTATAATGACAATATACTAAGCATAATAGCTTAGAACCAATAAATAGAAAAGAACTGCCGCAATCCTTGATTATACATCCGGGAAAAAAGTGGCGGACGAAAGTGAGGAGGCATTTATGGAACACAATATCCAGCTGCAGCAGCCATCAATGAGGAAAGGAAGGTATTTTCAATGCAGGCACAAAACTTTATGCGCGTGGAGGAAGTGGCCCAGGAGCTGGGCATCTCCAAGTCCCACGCCTACAAGGTGATCCACAAGCTCAACGCCGAACTCCGGGACAAGGGCTATCTGACCATCTCCGGGCGGGTCAATCGGAACTTTTTCATGGAGAAGTTTTGCTATGGCAAGACGGGAAAGGAGGGCTAATCATGGCAGTCTATAAGGAAGAAAAGACAAACACCTGGCGGGCGGTCTACCGCTACACTGACTGGAACGGCGAGCGCAAGCAGACCCAGAAGCGGGGCTTCAAGACCAAACGGGAGGCACAAGCCTGGGAGCGCGAACAGCTCAACAAGACCAGCGCTGATCTGGACATGACCTTTAAGAGCTTCGTGGATCTCTACACGGCGGATATGAAGACCCGGCTCAAGGAAAACACCTGGGCTACCAAGGATCACATCATCCGCACCAAGCTGCTACCCTACTTCGGCAAGCTGAAAATGTGTAACATCACTGCCCAGCAGATTATCACCTGGCAGAACGAGATGCTGAACCACAAGGACGAGAATGGCAAGCCCTACTCTCCGGTGTACCTGAAAACGGTCCACAACCAGCTCAGCGCCATCTTCAACCACGCGGTTCGGTACTACAACCTCCGGGGGAATCCCTGCAAGAAGGCGGGTAGCATGGGCAAAAAGAAAAACCGGGAGATGATGTTCTGGACCAAGGAGCAGTACCTGAAATTTGCCGAAGTAATGATGGACAAGCCGCTATCCTTCTACGCCTTTGAGATGCTCTACTGGTGCGGTATCCGGGAGGGGGAGCTGCTGGCCCTGACCCCGGCGGACTTTGACTTTGAGAAGCGCACCGTGTCTATCAACAAGTCCTATCAGCGTCTGAACGGCGAGGACCTGATTACCACCCCCAAGACGGAAAAGAGCAATCGGGTCATTACCATGCCGCAGTTTTTAGCCGAGGAAATCCAGGATTACATCAAGATGCTTTACGGCATCGGGCCAGGCGACCGGATGTTCACCGTCACCAAGAGCTATCTTCACCGGGAAATGGACCGGGGAGCCAAAGAAGCGGGAGTGCCGCGTATCAGAATCCATGATATTCGTCACAGCGCAGTGTCACTTCTGATCGACATGGGGTTCTCTGCCACGGCTATCGCGGACCGGGTAGGACATGAGAGCATCGACATCACTTACAACTACGCGCATCTGTTTCCGTCCAAACAGGCGGAAATGGCGGATAAACTGAACATGGAAAGGGGCAATTAAAAATGTCAGCAAAGAATTTGGATAAGCACAACCGTTGGAGGAACAAGACCGTGGCTTTTCGGGTCTCCCCGGAGGAGGACGCCCAGATCGAGACGGCGGTGAAGCTCACCGGCCTGACCAAGCAGGATTACATCATCCGGCGGCTACTTTGCCGGGATGTGGTGGTCCAGGGAAACCCCAGGGTCTATAAGGCGCTGAGGGACCAGCTGGCCGCTGTGTTGGACGAGCTGCGCCGGATCGAGGCCGGACAGGGCGTGAGCGACGAGCTGCTGGACACCATCCGTATGATCGCTACCATTATGGACGGGATGCAGGAGGATTTTGCCTATGAGCGATGAGAAAAAGAAAATGACCGCCCATGGCTCATCTGTTGGCGCAGATGATGGGCAGTCAATCTCTCATAATTCCAAGACCACTATACCAGACCCGGACGAAAAAAGCAATTCCCCGGAAAGAGATTTGGAGGAACTTTTCCGGAAGATGCGCCGCATGAGCGACCCGGCCTACCTCCATACTGTGACCCTGGACGAGCTGATGGACAATGTGTTCGAGGGCAAGTCCGCGGTGATTGATAACCTGCTCTACACGGGAGCGTACATCCTTGCCGGAGCACCGAAAATCGGCAAGTCCTTCTTGGTGGCGCAAATCGCCTACCATGTCAGTACCGGACAAGACCTGTGGGGCTACAAGGTCCATCAGGGGACGGTCCTCTATCTGGCTTTGGAAGATGACGAGAGCCGCCTGCAGCGCCGGATGTTTCGGATGTTCGGAGTGGAGGGGACAAGCTCCCTCCACTTTACCACCAGTGCGAAGATGATTGGCAACGGTCTGGATGAGCAGCTGGAAAAGTTCGTCCGGGAACACAGTGATACCAAGCTGATTATTGTGGACACCCTGCAAAAAGTTCGGGAAGCGGTGAGCGACAGCTACAGCTATTCCAGCGACTATGAGGTGATCGGTAAGCTGAAACAATTTGCTGATAGATATAAAGTCTGTATCCTAATTGTCCACCATACCAGAAAGCAGCCAGCGGGAGACAGCTTTGAGATGATTTCCGGCACTACGGGCCTGCTGGGTTGTGCGGATGGGGCGCTCCTGATGCAAAAGGAGATGCGGACAGATAGCAAGGCTACTCTGGAGGTGGTAGGCAGAGACCAGCCGGATCAGCGGCTGTATTTGAGAAAGAACCAGGAGAGTCTGGTTTGGAGTCTTGACCATGTTGAGAATGAGCTATGGAAGCAGCCCCCGGACCCGGTGCTGGAAGCCGTGGCGAAGATCGTATCCTCCGAGAACCGTGAATGGGAAGGCAGTCCCACAGAGCTGGCCCAGGCGATTCAAACGGATATGGCAGTAAACCGGCTCACCAAGCATTTAAATGTGAATGCCAGCCGCCTGCTGGAAGAACATCAGGTAAAGTACGAGAACAAAACTAAGCACGCCGGACGGCGTATCCGGCTGACTTACATGGTGGTGGAATCACCTGCGTTTGAAGTAATCGAGTAAAGCGCGACGCTCGCAACGGTCGCGACGGTGTTTTGAGGGGTACTCCCAGCACCGTTGCGACCGTCGCCACCGTCGCGGAAAGGAATAACTGGGGTGGCATTTTACCACCCCATCTTCCAAGGGAGCCCTGTTTTAGGGAGTACCATATTAGCAAAAGGGGTGAGCGATTCACGCACCCCTATGCTCCGAAACGGGGCATTGGGCACAAACGAAAAAGCGTTCGGAGAACGCGCAGCCACAGAATGAAATTCTGTGTTCAAAGGGGGTTGGGGGCGCTGCCCTCAACAAGCAGACGGCAGGAAATGTGAGTGTGTATTAACACTCGCATTGCTTGCCGGATTTGTGTGTGGCTATCCACACGCATTGCTTGCCTGTATCTAAACAACCGCAACGGCCCTTGTGCCGTTGCGGAAAATCAACTGAAATTCAAGTATTGGGAGGTAACGACTATGAGAAAGATTTTGAACTGTGAGTTTAACCTGGATACCGCCTGTGTGGAGCTGCGCCTGGATGATGGGACGCTGCTCTCCATCGACTGCACGGCCGTGGAGAACGAGGCGGCGAATAGTATGTACCAGCGGTCGGAATTGGACTGGCTGATCTACAACGATCCGCTGGCCTATGCCGAACTGATTTTGAATGGGGACCCTGAATTATATCTAAAAGCAGTAACAAAGAAAACTCCGTTAGATTGATGGCAAAGAAAATCCGCCAGAAGCAGCACTCTAAAGGGTGCGCCTCTGACGGATTTTTTACATCTTATCAATCAAAGCAAATACAACGGCCTGCTGTTCTTCGCTCAATCTTGACCAGCGCTCCAGAAGCTTTTTCTGTGCCTCGGTCAAGGAAACAGGTGCATCTTCTTCGGCAAACAGCTGAGACAGCGTAATGCCAAAAGCTGTGCAGATTTTCTCCAGGGATGGAATGGTCGGAACCATGTTCTTACGATACCATGAGGAGATCGTGGATTGTGGTAAACCGGAGCGTTCTGCAAGCTGATACTCTGTCCAGCCCCGTTCCTCCCGATACGCGGTTATAACCGAGAGAATATCCTTCACCTGCATCACTCCTTTGCTTGTGTTCTTCGTAAATTATACTTTGATAAATCGTAGTGATTTAATCATTTATATCGTATAATTTTAACGATAAAAACAACTATAAAGGAGGAAAAACTTTGGGTGGAAAAAGCTGTTTCTTTATCGGACACCGGGAGGCATCAGAAGAGATTTATCCGGCATTGTATGCGGCTGTGGAGCAGCACATTTTGGAATATGGCGTTACAGAATTTATCGTTGGCCACTACGGCGGATTTGACCGTCTTGCAGCGTCAGTAGTCAAAGAAGCAAAGCGTTTCTACCCACAGGTGAGACTTACTTTGCTATTGCCATACCATCCAGCAGAGCGGCCCATCCCAACACCCGATGGATTTGACGGAACATTCTATCCACCGGGGATGGAAAGCGTTCCTCGCAAGATTGCAATCGTGAGAGCAAACCGCTATGTTGTGGATCATGTAGACTACCTCATCGCCTATGCGTGGCACCCTGCCAGTAATGCACGGGAGCTGGTGGAGTATGCAAAAAGGCGAGTAAAGAAAGGCTCTCTTTTCATAACAGTGATAAAGCATAATGATACGACATGAAGTTGAGTTTTTCACGAAAATGTGATAAAATAAATCCAAGCATTTTTTGCTTTGGAGGGACTAAAATGGCGATTTGTTATGACCGCTTATTCCATCTGATGATTGATAAAAAGATAAGCAACGCACAGCTAAAAGAGAAGGCCGGTTTTAGTGCCAATATTATCACCCGCTTAAAGCGCAATGAGTATGTTTCTATCGAAAGTATCGAGAAGATTTGCCGCGTGATGGAGTGCGGCGTGGACGATATTCTGGAGTTTGTTCCGGAAGAAAAATAAGCAAGAATTTTGACAAAGTGGCTTGATTTTGAAGGTGACTTTCAGGATACAAGATTCTCGCAGGCTGAGAAGCTGTGAAGATCGGATAGGAGTGTGGCTGTGATGGCAGCAGCAAACAAAACGGTTTGGGGAATCCATACCATGGACGATCCCCTTTTTTTGAATCAGAATCTAATTGCAATCGGCTGGGAAGAGATGGGCGACTTATCGGCTATAAGTACATCCCGTGATGCCTACAAAGAAAAATATATTGCGGCCTATCCGGACGCTAAAAAAGGTTCGATTGCCACAAGTGCCGGAATGCTGTACCGATTCGTTCATGAGGTACAGGAAGGGGACTATGTGGTGTTCCCGTCCAAAATTGACCGTAAGATCAACATTGGGGTCGTGGAGAGTGCCTATTTCTATGAGGCTACCGCAGCACTGTATCCCAATCGCCGGAAAGTAAAGTGGCTTAAACATCTGCCGCGCACAGCTTTTTCCCAAGGTGCTCTGCATGAAGTTGGCTCGGCGCTGAGCTTTTTCCAGGTGAAAAACTACGCAGATGAGTATTTTAAGGCTCTGGATAAAGATTTCAAAGGCAATATTCTGGAGCCGGATACCGATGAGACAGTGGCACAAACAGCGGATGAAATCATCGAGGCTACCCGCGACTTTATCTTGAAAGAGCTGAGCAAGAATCTGAAAGGTTATGATCTGGAGCCGTTTGTCGCAAATCTTTTGCAGGCCATGGGCTACCGCACGATTCTATCTCCGCATGGTGGGGATAGTGGCATCGACATTACCGCCTATAAAGACGAGCTGCCGCCCCGCATTGTTGTCCAGGTCAAAAGCCAGGATGGAGACATCAAAGAGACTACCATCCAGTCTCTGAAAGGCGCTATGCGCGAAGGAGATTATGGCCTGTTTGTGACACTGTCCAATTATACCAAAAATGCTCAGAAATACCTGGATAACACCCAGATTATTCGCGGTATTAACGGCACAGAACTTGTGGATCTGGTCTTGAAATATTACGACCAGCTCAGTGTCAAATACCGTAAAATGATTCCTCTGAAAATGGTGTACATCCCCGTTCCGCCAGAGGAATAAAACTGGAATTTAACAAAACGACGAGTGCATCTACTGACAATCTTACTTATGACATGAAAATGTGCAGAACTTGCAAGGGTGGTGAGCCGTGATGAAAAGTAATTTTGAATTTCTTGATAAAGAGTTTCCTGTGTTATCCCAGTTCGGGAAAAAAGCAGAAGCATATCTTTATTCAGATTCAAACGCCTGCTTGATGAAGTTAGGGATGATCGGCGAAACAGTTGTGAACTTGATGTTTACTTATGATCGGATCATGCCTCCTTCCGAAAATACGGCGGTCAATCGGATCGGCGTACTGTTCCGAGAGGGCCTCCTTACGCAGGATCTTGTGGATATTCTTCATGCGCTACGCAAGGTGCGCAATAAGGCGGTACATGAGAACTACTCCTCCGTTGAAGAGGGAAAAGTGCTGCTTCAAATGGCGCACAGCCTATGCGAATGGTTCATGCAGACCTACGGTGACTGGAACTATCAATCTATTCCTTTTGTGATGCCGACTGACTCGCAGAAGCAAGATATTGCAGATACTGACGATGCACAGGAGGAAAGTCTGGTCAAAGAAGCGGAAGAAAAGGCTGCCGCTTCTGGTTCTGTCACAAAAGAAAAACGCCGCCAGCAGGCAGCCAGGGCGGCCAGTCAGCGGCAAAAGACAGAAGCAGAAACGCGCTACATCATTGACCAGCAACTCCGTCAAGTGGGCTGGGAGGCTGATACTGAGAATCTGCGCTTTTCTAACGGAACTCGCCCAACCAAAGATCGGAATCTTGCCATAGCTGAGTGGCCCACTGACTCAACTGTGGGAAATCACGGCCGCGCTGATTATGCCCTTTTTATTGGTCTGCAATTTGTCGGTATCATTGAGGCAAAAGCAGAACACAAGGACATTCCCTCCGTGATCGACTATCAGGGGAAAGACTATCCCAGGAATATTTGTGTTGACGATGCCCAATACCAGGTGGGAAGCTGGGGCAGCTATAAAGTGCCGTTCACTTTCGCAACCAATGGTAGGCCGTATCTGGAGCAGTACAAAACAAAGTCCGGTATTTGGTTTCTAGATCTTCGTAAACCCTCTAATGTGCCAAAGGCTCTGCGGGGGTGGATGAGCCCAGAAAATCTTCTGGACCTGTTGGGGAAGGACATCGACGCCGGCAATCGGGCGCTGGAGCAGATGCCCTTCGATCTGCTGCGGGATAAGGATGGACTGAACCTCCGCGATTATCAGCTGCGGGCTATTCAGGCAGTGGAGCAGACCATCATGGATGGGAAAAATACAGCTCTGTTGGCCATGGCCACCGGTACCGGTAAGACCCGGACGGTGCTGGGCATGATCTACCGTTTCTTGAAAACAGGCCGTTTCAAGCGCATTCTGTTTCTGGTGGACCGCACCGCTCTGGGAGAGCAGGCATTGGATGTATTCAAAGAGGTCAAGCTGGAGGATTTGATGCCCCTGGCGGATATCTATAACATTAAGGGACTGGAAGACAAAGAAATTGAGAGGGAGACTCGTATCCAGGTTGCCACCGTACAGGGAATGGTAAAGCGTATTCTCTACAATGATGGAGAAACCATGCCCGCGGTCAACGACTATGACCTGATTATCATAGACGAGGCCCACCGGGGCTACCTTTTGGACAAGGAGATGGGGGATACTGAACTTCTTTACCGGGACCAGCGAGACTACCAGAGTAAATATCGCAGCGTAATTGAGTATTTTGATGCGGTGAAAATCGCGCTGACCGCTACCCCTGCCCTCCAAACCACCGAGATTTTCGGCCAACCGATTTTCAAGTATACCTATCGGGAAGCAGTTATCGAGGGCTATCTGGTGGATCACGACGCCCCTCACGACCTCCATACCAAACTGCGGGATGAGGGCATCCACTATCAATCTGGCGATACCGTGACTGTCTACGACCCGGTGACCGGAGAAATTACCAACAGCGAGTTGTTGAACGATGAGCTCAACTTCGATGTGGAGCAGTTTAATAAGAAAGTCATCACTCGCCCATTTAACGAGGCAGTTTTGGCCGAGATCGCCAAAGACATCGACCCGGAAAATCCTGAGGAACAGGGCAAAACCCTTATTTATGCCGTGGATGACCAACATGCCGACATGATCGTGGACATCCTCAAGAATATCTACTCGGAATACGGCGTGGACAACGACGCCATTATGAAGATCACCGGCAGCGTGGGCGGCGGCAACCCCAAAAAAGTACAGGAAGCCATCAAGCGGTTCAAGAATGAACGTTATCCCAGTGTTGCTGTCACTGTGGATCTGCTGACTACCGGTATCGATGTGCCGGAGATCACCAATCTGGTGTTCCTGCGCCGGGTAAAATCCCGCATTCTGTTTGAACAGATGTTGGGCCGTGCCACCCGTCTGTGTCCCAAGATTCATAAGACTCACTTTGAGATTTATGACCCTGTCGGTGTCTATGAATCGTTGGATGCCGTCAATACCATGAAACCGGTGGTAGCCAACCCTTCTGCTTCCTTTGGACAACTGTTGGACGGTCTCGAGGTGCTGGAAGACGAAAAGCAGATCGAGTACCAGATTGACCAGATCATCGCCAAACTCCAGCGGAAAAAGAGAAAGCTGGACGGTAAGACCATGGAGCATTTTGTCAGCATGACCGGCGGCATGGACCCCACCCAGTTTATTCAGCAACTGGAGCAGGAGCCGCCCCATCAGGCCCGCGACCATATTTTGGCCCATCGGGATCTCTTTGAACTGCTTGGGGAGACCCGGTCCAACGGCGGCCACTCGGTGGTCATCTCTGACGCGCCGGATGAACTGATCAGCCATACCCGTGGCTATGGTACCGGCAGCCGCCCGGAGGACTACCTGGATGCTTTTGCCGACTATGTAAAGACCCATATCAATGAAATTGCGGCGTTGAACATTGTCTGCACCCGGCCAAAGGAGCTGACCCGGGCGAGCTTGAAGGATCTGCGCCTGACGCTGGATCGAGAGGGCTTTACCACCCAGCAGCTCAACACCGCCATATCGGAACTGACCAACGAGGAGATTGCAGCGGACATCATCAGTCTGATTCGCCGGTATGCCATCGGTTCCACCCTTATCAGCCACGAAGCCCGTATTCGCCGGGCGGTGGACAAGCTGAAAAAGGCTCACAAATTCACTGCCATTGAGCAGAAATGGATCGGTCGCATGGAAAAATATCTTATGGAGGAATCTGTCCTCAATATAGGCGTGTTTGATGAAGATACCCGTTTCAGAAGTGAGGGCGGATTTAAGAAGATCGATCGGATTTTCCAGAACAAGTTAGAGAGCATCGTGCTGGAACTCAACGAATATCTGTACGATGATGGAGGAAGAAGCGCATGAACTATAACACCTATCCGTATGGGATTTTTAACCCACAGTATTTAAGCCAGTTCCAGGCACAACAGATGGAAGCGCAAAGAAACCTGGAGCAGCAGAAAAATATCTGTGACATGGTCAAGGCGATTTCTGATTTTTGCGAGGCAGCCCGAAAAGTGGATGCCGATTACCAACAGACAGCTATGAACTGTTGCCTTGCCGAAGTATTGCGTCAGGCCGCTATCGATAACGGAGGGAACCGCACATGACCACACAGGAAATCGTATCCAAGCTCTGGAACCTCTGCAATGTACTGCGGGATGACGGCATTACCTATCACCAGTATGTCACCGAGCTTACTTACATTTTGTTTTTGAAGATGGCCAAGGAGACCGGCACGGAAAGTCAGATTCCTGCCGCCTACCGCTGGGATCAACTCACCGCAAAAAGCGGCATTGAGCTGAAGAAGTTCTATAAAGAGCTGCTGACCTATTTGGGCGAGAACTGCACCGGCCGGGTGCGGGAGATCTACCAGGGCTCCGCCACCAACATTGACGAGCCCAAGAACTTGGAAAAGATCATCACCACTATCGACGGCCTGGACTGGTACTCTGCCCGGGAAGAGGGGTTGGGCAACCTGTACGAAGGGCTATTGGAAAAGAATGCCAACGAGAAAAAGTCCGGCGCGGGCCAGTACTTTACCCCTCGCGTCCTCATTGATGTGATGACCCGGTTGATGAAGCCCCAGCCCGGCGAGCGGTGCAACGACCCTGCCTGCGGCACCTTCGGCTTTATGATTGCCGCCCACCGTTATGTCAAGGAGCACACCGACGATTTTTACGATCTGGATTCTGGCATGGCCAAATTTGAGCGGGAAGAGGCCTTCACTGGCTGCGAGTTGGTTCACGACACACACCGTCTGGCTCTGATGAACGCCATGCTCCACGACATCGACGGCCAAATTTTGCTGGCCGATACGCTCTCCAATCAAGGCAAGGCACTCCACGACTTTGATCTGGTGCTTACCAATCCGCCTTTCGGCACCAAGAAGGGCGGCGAGCGTGCCACCCGAGATGACTTCACTTTTCCAACAAGCAACAAGCAGCTGAACTTCCTCCAGCACATCTACCGCAGCCTGAAGACCAACGGCAAAGCCCGGGCCGCTGTGGTGCTGCCTGACAATGTGCTTTTTGCCGACGGCGACGGCGAGAAAATCCGATGCGACCTGATGGACAAGTGTGATCTGCATACCATTCTCCGCCTGCCCACCGGCATTTTCTACGCTCAGGGGGTCAAGACCAATGTGCTGTTCTTCACCCGAGGCAAGAGCGACAAGGGCAACACCAAAGAGGTCTGGTTCTATGATCTGCGCACCAATATGCCCAGCTTCGGCAAGACCACTCCGCTGAAAACCGAGCATTTTGCGGATTTTGAGAAGGCTTATGAAGCCGAAGACCGCCATGCCGTGCAGGATGAGCGATGGAGTGTCTTTACCCGGGAACAGATCGCGGAAAAGGGCAACAGCCTGGATCTTGGTCTTATCCGGGATGACTCGGTGCTGGACTATGACGACCTGCCCGACCCGGTGGAGAGTGCCGAGGAGGCCGCCGCCAATCTGGAGGAGGCCGTGGATCTGCTGATGAGCGTGGTGAAGGAGCTGCGTGCGCTGGAGGTACAGGACTGATGGCGAGAGTAAAGAAAAAAGAAACCCTGACACCCGAAGAGCGCTTACAGGCGGCCTTGGTGCCGGAGAGCGAGCAGCCGTATCCAGTACCAAGAAATTGGTGTTGGACACAACTTGGAACATACATTGATTTTGCTACAGATTATGTGGCAAATGGAAGCTTTGCGAGTTTAAAGCAAAATGTAGCTTATTATAAAGAGGAAAACTACGCAATCCTTGTAAAAACACAAGATTTTTCAAATAGTTTTACAGAGGACATTACATATACAGACAAGCGTGGCTATGATTTTCTCAAAAAATCGGTATTATATGGTGGTGAATTAATTTTAAGCAACATTGGTTCCATCGGAAAAGTTTTTAGAGTGCCCCACTTAAATAAACCGATGACATTGGCACCTAATTCGATTATGATAAAGTGCTATCGTGAAACTGACTATGATTTACTATACTATTACTTTTTATCTCCGTTTGGTACAGAACAGCTATACTCAATTACAACCGGTACGGCAGTTAAAAAGTTTAATAAAACAGACTTAAAGACGATTTGTTTGCCTCTTCCTCCACTCTCTGAACAACAGCGCATTGTTGACCGCATTGAAAGCCTGTTTGCAAAGCTGGACGAGGCTAAGCAAAAGGCTCAGGATGCGCTGGACAGTTTTGAAACCCGCAAAGTCGCCATCCTCCACAAAGCCTTCACTGGTGAGCTCACTGCTCAGTGGAGAAAAGAACGCGGCGTGGGGATGGAGACTTGGAGTTCCTGTAAACTAATTGATATTCTTGTTGAGAAGCCGAGGAATGGTTATTCCCCTAAACCAGTTGACTATGTGACTGCGTGTAAAAGTATGACTCTTTCGGCAACGACAACTGGCGTATTTAAGCCGGAATTTTTCAAATATATTGATGAGGAAATCCCAGAAGATTCGCATTTGTGGTTAACACCTGGCGATATATTGATTCAGCGCGCAAACTCATTGGAAAAAGTAGGAATGAGTGCAATCTATACAGGTGCAGAGTATGAGTTTATATATCCCGATCTGATGATGAAATTGACTGTCAAGGAACCTAACAATAAACATTACATTGACTACTATTTGAAAACTGACGAAATTCTTAATTATTTCCGTTCAAATGCCACAGGAACGGCTGGGAATATGCCTAAGATTAATCAAAAGGTAGTTTCAGAGACTCCTCTTATTCTGCCAGAAGCACAAGAGCAAGCTGAAATCGTCCGCCTCCTTGACGACCTTCTTGCCAAAGAGCAGCAGGCCAAAGAAGCCGCCGAAGGGGTGCTAGAGCAGATCGACCTCATCAAAAAAGCTATCCTCGCCCGCGCTTTCCGCGGCGAGCTGGGCACCAATGACCCCAGTGAGGAGAGCGCAGTAGAACTGCTTTCCTTTAAAATTTAATAAGACACTACAATTTTTGTAGTGTCTTGACAAAAGCGACATTTTGGTGTATAATGCGGAGCATGAGGTGAACGCCCATGAACAACTTAAAACAGATCCGAGAACTGTATGGGGCCACACAGGAACAGATCGCTCAGGCCATCAATGTCAATCGTGTCACCGTGGCAAACTGGGAAAACGGAACCTCTGTTGCCTCCAGCAGTAACCAGGAAAAACTTTCAATCTACTACGGTATAGGTCCGGAGTATTTTTACGAGAAAGAATTGGATGAAGTCGCCAAGAAGATTGTAACTGATACCAGCACAAGGGCTCAGGAACTCACTCAAAATTCGCAAGGGAAACGAGTCAAAGAACAAGACTTCCATAAGATTTTTGAGTCCGTTACATTCAAGCAGGCAATGGCTCAATACATGTTTTCCATGAAGATGCTTTTGGCAACTGCTGATAGTGGTGAACTGGACAAGCTGAAAACAGCGGCCCTTATCAACAGAAAAATGGGTGCTAGGTTAGACGCAATCATTGATCTCCGTGAACAGGAAGAAAGTTCCGGAGAGCCATCACTGTTTGACCTTATCGAGGAGGTCGAAAACGGCGAGTGAGCACAATATATAGTGTTTAATATAAAAATAAAAACTATATGTTGTTGACGAATTTCCCCTGTCCTGCTATAATAGTTCTAGCTTCCAGGCAAAAGAAAACAGCGCTCCGGCTGGTACCCGTTGCGCTGCATCTTGCGTCTACACAGAATACGATGCTCAGAAGCATGATATAGACTGTGTTTCCCTTAGACACATTTACTATATCACGTTTCTGGGCTCGGTTCAATATGGGATATTTCACGAAGTTGACTTGTTCCATGTAGCCGAGCTTTTCTTTTGGCTGTTTTGAATAGATGTTCCTAACAACCAAGCCGTCCGCAAACTGTGCGGAGAAAGGAAACGTGATACTTATGCATGCGACAAAAATTAAGATGATGCCGGGATGTGACAGCTCCAGTAAGCTTCTGGAAATCGATTCAATCTACATCGAGGGCTGTGAGAATCCTGGCTTTTTTAAGAAGGCGGTCCTTCACGACTTTTTGAAAGAGAATCCTGGCACTATCCAGGTCAAGATTTGGCCTTACCCCAATGTGATTCCCGCCACCAGTAGCGCGGATGAGAAGTATGTGCGCTCCAGCCCTAACGACTACACGCACGACAATCTTCTCGACCTGCCGCGCGAGTGAAGGAGGAATTACTGATGGGAAAAAATCAGCATGTGACGCCGCATCCGGATGGAGGCTGGCAGGTGAAGGGCGCAGGAAACTCCAAAGCTACAATTCGCACTGAGACTCAGGCGGAAGCTATTGCCGTAGCCAGAGAAATCGCACGCAATCAGGAAGCAGAATTGTTTATTCATGGAGTGGATGGGCGCATTCGGGAGAGAGACTCCTACGGAAACGATCCGTATCCTCCGGAAGGCTGAACAGACGGGGTGGGTTTATGGGTACCAGGCATAAACCCGCCCCATGGATAATCTGCATAAATTTGTATAACTTTGGGCTATATCATCGATGAAATTAAGAGGTTTACAAATTATGAGTATGTATGACCTATCATCTAAATTTGCTTCTTTCTATAATGATTCTGTTGTTTTATCCCAGGCAAAACAGACTAATTTACATAGCAAAAAAGACCTAAATATACAGCGTCTTAAGGATGGATTAAAAGAGTATAACGAAGAGAATAATACGTTTTATTCCATTGCGGAGACATGTGTGCAGGGTAGTGTTGCTATGTCAACTGTTGTCCAAAATGAAGATGGTGATTACGACATCGATGTTGCTGTTGTTTTCGATAAGTCTACACTTGGCGATAAAGGGGCTCAAGCTACTAGAAATATGGTAGCAAATGCACTTCAGAGGAAAACAAAGCAATTTAATGCAGAACCAGAAGTTAAAACTAGCTGTGTTCGGATTAAATACTCAGACGGTTATCATATTGATTTTGCTATTTACAGGCGGCATTATGATACTGAGAATAAGCGCTGGATATATGAACACGCCGGAACTACTTGGACGGAGCGCGAACTTAAAGACTTAACTAAGTGGTTCACAGAGCAGAATAAAGCTTCTAATGGAAAACTTAGAAAAGTGGTTCGTCTTTCAAAAATGTTCTGCAAATCCAGAGACACATGGAAGAATATGCCCAGCGGATTGCTACAAACTGTCTTGTGTGATGAAAAATTACAGGATTCCTATGATCGTATAGATGAGCTGTTCTATTATACGATGAAAGAGATTGTAGTCCGACTTGAGACAGATGTGTCTGTTGCTGCTCCTGTAGATAACGGCAGAAACTTGACCCCAAGGCAAATTGATACACAGAAAATGACTAACTGGAAGAATCGGCTTAAAAGTAAACTAGAAGACTTGGATGTTTTATTCAAAGGTGATTGCACGAAAGAAGATGCACTTCAAGCTTGGTATGGTTTTTTTAATCATGATTTTTGGAATGAGCAGCTCTCCGAGTCTTCTAACTATTCACAATTTTCAACGCTAATTATTAAATCTGTACGGTCTTTTTCTGACACAGAGCAATTTATTGAGGATTTGTACCCAGTTAATCTTTCATATAGTTGCAAAATTTCTTGCTATGTAAGCGGAGACGGATGGAGACCTAAGCTATTATCCGAATTCCTATCACTGCTGAGGCGTTACTTGCCGCATAATTTTGAAATTCGTTGTGTGATGGAATATACCAATTGCCCACCGCCGTATAAGATTTTTTGGAAGGTCAAAAATGTTGGACCTGAAGCCGAAAGACGAAATCAACTCAGAGGTCAAATTGTTGAAAAGGGAAAGACCTTAGTTGAGCACAGCCGTTTTTTTGGGAACCACTATATAGAATGTTATATTATCAAGAATGGAGTGTGTGTTGCAAAATCAAGGATTGATATTCCGATTGGTAGGTGATAACTTCATGAAAATTGTGAGGCTGATAGGAATTGGTTTTCTATCCATTATTTCCATCGCAGTCATATTTGTTTTTGAAATAAAAAATTTGCCTGCCGGGAGCAGTTTATCAGGAATTGTGCTAGGCTTTTCTCTTCCGGGACTTTGGCACTCAATTCAAGATCTTATGGATACAACAAATTGGAAGGTATCCCAAAGAAAACTAAAGCGTGGCGGTTTCATTAAGGATGACACTCTTATTCGTATTTCATTTGCTTATCTCTATCGGATCAAAATAAGTGACAAATATCTCTTGATTAAAAATGAACGTGGAACAGGAAAGTTTCAACCGGTAGGTGGCGTTTATAAACTGAAAGGCAATGAAAAAATTGAGCTGAAAAATCTTTTCTTCGTAAAAGATGATGATAAGGTGCCAATTGATGAGTCCTCTCGTGATGATTATCGGCTCAGAATGGAGAACAAATACCTGCGAAAATTCGTTAAGCGCTTTAATAAGAAAGCAGAGCGTGAGCGGATCGAGAATTTGAGTCGCGAATTTGAAGAAGAGCTTATAAAAACAGGGATTGTCAACTGGGATCATATCACATATCGATTTTGCGGTAGACACATGACAGAGCTCAAATTCGGAGAACACTTTCAGATTTATGAACTTCTTCTTGCTGATGTGGTTGAGTTAATGCCTTCACCTGATCAAGAGGCGGACTTACGAAGAATGATGGAAGAACCGTCTGATATATATCGTTTTGTTACAGCCCAGGAGATTATTTCGCTTGGAATTAATACATCTACTGGAAATCTTATGGAGTCCATTGGTGACCATACCAAGAAAACTATTCAAGAAAATGAAGGGGAACTGCTAAAAATCCCAGGTGTCGGAAAAGTATATACTGTACCACTCAATAATTGTTAAGATAGCAACTTGGGCTTTATATCGTTTCAACTTGGCAACACCATGGCAACAAAAAATCAGATAACCTCTACTATCTGAATAATGAAAATAATGCCAATACCCTGAGCTAAATCCCATAAGCAAATCTGTTTAGAAAACTTCTGGCAGGAGCGAGTGGGAATAAGCAAAAAGTGAATATGAGGGCCCGCAAACCCTTGAAAATACTGACTTTTTGATTTTTTAAATCCCCATTTGATAGCAGATTGATAGCACCCATCAAAAACCGATTTGTTTTGGAATTTTGGGTGGCTTGCGAATACGCAGGATTTTTATTCTAAGAGAAAAGGTCTAACTGATTTTTGCTGATCAGTTAGACCTTTTTTATTTTGCTCTCATTTATCTGAATTTTCTGATTTTGCGCAACAAATGGCCTCTCCCGTGGCCTACAAGTGAGAGAGTCAGATCAGACTCTCCGGCGGAACCTTGGCGTGAATCTGGCTGCTGTCGTGCTCCGGGTAGTGGTAACGCCAGCGGTCATAGTCCTCCTGGGAAATCTCTCCGGTCTCCAGCTTGGCGGCCTGTTCCCGCCAGGCCCAGAGCATCTCGTGCAGCCGGGCAGCATCTTTGTTTTTACGGAAATCTACCTGCAAGGCAAGCTCACCATCTTGCTCCGTGATCTTCAAACCGTAGTTGTCCTCCAGGGTAAACAGGGTGTGCATGAGCCCCACATAGGAGTCTATATCCGGGACGGTGTCAACGCCGGACGGTAAAAAATCTAAAACGCCGGCCAGAAAATGACCCAAACGCCGGAAACATAGCGCCGGTTATTTACGCCGGAACTCTGTCAGCCGGTCAGTTGTCCGCCGGAA
>NZ_NFIB01000015.1:0-69730 GCF_002159385.1 Flavonifractor sp. An52 | reverse complement strand
CCCCTGAGCCTACCCCCACGCCCGAGCCGCCCCAGTGGGGGGAGCAGGTCTTTACCCAGACCTATACCGCCGGGGACGGCGCCCAGGTCATGACGGTGCGCCATACCCTGCCCATGGTGCAGAATACCGACACCTGCCCTGCCGGCGATGTGATCAACGACTGGTACAAGGCCGACGGCGCCAGCCGCATGGAGAGCGCCGAGGCCAACTATGAGCAGGTGGTGGCGGACTACGACGTGTCCAAGGCCGCCGGCTTCTCCTTTACGCCGGTCACCGAGGAGATGAGCTATGAGGTGGTGCTCTCCACCGATCAGGTCATCAGCATCCGCCGCACCTGGTACATCAACAGCGGGGCGGCTTACCCCACCGTGTTTGAGCTGGGGGAGAACTTTGATCCCCAGACCGGCATCAAGCTGACCTTTACCGACTTCTTTACCGACGCTCAGGCCGTGCAGGACCGGGTGGTGAAGGCCTTTTTGGCCAGCCCGGAGCTGTCCGCCGGGGAGTTCACCCAGGCGGCTGTGACGGCGGCCTACCAGCCGGAGCAGTTCTGCCTCACCTCCGACGGCTATGTGTTCTGGATCCAGGGCAACACCCTGACCGGCATCCACTCCCCGGTGGAGGTCACCATTCCCTATGATACGCTGAAGGACGTGAGTATGTATGCAGCCCAATAAGCCTCTGGAAGGCCATACCTATCTCCTGCGCATCGAGGGCTACAGCAGCGACGGCGCCGGTGTGGCCCGGCTGGACGGCATGGTGGTGTTTGTCCAGGGTGGCGTCCGGGGGGAGCTGTGCCAGGTGCGGCTCACCCATGTGGGCCGCTCCGCCCTGTGGGGCGTGGTGCGGGAGATCACCGAACCCTCCCCTGCCCGGATCACCCCCGACTGTCCCTATTATGACCGCTGCGGCGGCTGCGCCTTCCGGCACATCACCTATGCCGAGGAGCTGGAGGCCAAGCGCACCCGGGTGGAGGACTGCCTCCGCCGTCTGGGGGGTGCGGACATCCACGTCACCGAAATTTTGGGTGCCGCCCGGCCCGACCGCTACCGCAACAAGGCACAATTTCCTGTTGCCCCCGGCCCCCGCATCGGCTTCTACCAGTCCCGCACCCACAAGGTGGTGGATGTACGCGACTGCCTGCTCCAGAGCCAGGCGGCGTCCCGCCTCCGGGGAGCGGTGAAGGAGTGGATGATGCAGTACTCCATCCCGGCCTATAACGAGAAGGCCAGGACGGGCCTGGTACGTCATGTGTATGTCCGCACCAACCGCCGGGGGGAGAGCCTGTGCTGCCTGCTGGTCAACGGCGTGGGGGTCCCCCGGGAGAGCGAGCTGGTGCACGTCCTCCGGGCGGCCGAGCCCGGCCTGGTGGGCATCGTGCTGGGGGTCAACAAGAGCCATACCAACGTGATTTTGGGGGACTCCTACCGCACGCTTTGGGGACAGGACTTCCTGTCCGACACCCTGTGCGGCTCCGACTTCCGCCTGTCCGTCCCCTCCTTCTATCAGGTCAATCCCGACCAGACCGAGGTACTCTACGGCAAGGCGGTGGAGCTGGCTCAGCTTACCGGCACCGAGACCGTGCTGGACCTGTACTGCGGCATCGGCACCATTTCCCTGGTGATGGCCCGGCAGGCCGGCATGGTGTGGGGGGCCGAGGTGGTGCCCCAGGCGGTGGACGACGCCATTCAGAACGCCCGCCGCAGCGGCATTGAAAACGCCCGGTTCCTGTGCGCCGACGCCGGCGAAGCCGCCCGGCAGCTGGCCCGGGAGGGAGTGCGTCCCGACGTGATCTGCGTGGACCCGCCCCGGAAGGGACTGGCGGAGGACGTGGTGGCCACCATTGCCCAGATGGCCCCCCAGCGGGTGGTCTATGTGTCCTGCGACCCGGCTACTCTGGGCCGGGATGTGAAGCGGTTTGCCGCCCTTGGGTACAAGCTGGACACCGCCACCGCCGTGGACCTCTTCCCCCGCACCGTCCATGTGGAGACCGCCGCCCGGCTGGTGCGGGACGGTCTGTGAGCCGCCCAGGCCCAGGATGTCGCCTGGTATGCGACCCGCCGCCCCTTAAGGTGCGGTATGCTCTCACCATCAAGTTTGATTGGGAGGTATCCCTATGTATGGTGCGTTCATCGGCGATATCGTCGGCTCCAAATACGAGTTTAACAACATTAAGACAAAGGATTTCCCGCTGTTTTCGCCGGGCTGCGATTATACGGACGACTCCATTATGACCGCTGCCGTGGCCCAGGCCATCCTGCTCCGTCAGCAGGAGCCGGAGAACCACCGGGATTTTTCGGGGCTGCTGGTGGAGGTGATGCAGGACTTCGGCCGCAGATATCCCCATCCCACCGGCGCCTACGGCGGACGTTTTGCCGACTGGCTCCGCCGGGAGAACCCTGCGCCCTACGGCAGCTACGGCAATGGCTCCGCCATGCGGGTCTCCCCCTGTGCCCTGGCGGCGGTGACACTGGAGGAGGCGCTGGAGCTGGCCCGGGTCAGCGCCGCCGTCACCCACGACCACCCGGAGGGAATCAAGGGCGCACAGGCGGTGGCTGCCGCCCTCTTCCTGGCCAAGACGGGGGCCTCCAAAGAGGAGATCCGGCAGTATGTGGCCGAACATTTTTATTCCCTGGACTTTACCCTGGATTCCATCCGGGCAGACTACCACTTTGACGTCTCCTGTCAGGGCTCGGTGCCCCAGGCCATCGTGGCATTTCTGGAGTCCGCCGACTTTGAGGACGCGGTCCGGAGCGCCGTCTCCATCGGCGGCGACTGCGACACCACCGGAGCCATGGCCGGTTCCATCGCCTGGACCTACTACACCGTGGAGGCCGGTGGAACGGAGGCCTGGGTCCAGGGCCGTATCCCTCCCGCCATGGAGGAGATCCGTGCCCAGGCGGACAGCCTTCTCCCCCAGGAATTCATCCACATCGCCAGCGCTTTTCAGCAGCTGTGCCGTCGCCGGTGGGAGGATTGGCGGAGCAGCGGTGCCTGCGCCTCCATTCTGCTGCCCTGACGGGCAGTCTATATCCAGGAAAGAAGGATTGTTATGGAAGAGAAAGCCTGCGCCCGCAGCTGTATTGACTGCGGTTCCGCCGCCTGCAACGATTTGAATCACTCCGACGCCTTTCCCCCTTTCTGCCTGTCCAAAAACCTGGAGCAGAAGGTGCTGGACGAGGCGGTGGCCTGCTATCAGGAGGAGGACAACCACGCCGCCATGGTAGCGGCGGCTGAGGTGGAGTGCCAGCACTACTGCCAGTATACCCGGGTCCAGGAGATCGTGGAATTTGCCAGGAAGCTGGGCTTTCACAAGATCGGCATCGCCACCTGTGTGGGCCTGCTCCACGAGTCCCGCGTCCTGGCCCGCATCCTCCGCTCCCACGGCTTTGAGGTGTTTGGCATGGGGTGCAAGGCGGGCATGGTGAAGAAGGTGGATCTGGGTATTCCTGCCGAGTGTAACGCGGTGGGAGCCAACGCCTGCAACCCCATCTTTCAGGCCAAGATGCTCAACGCCGCGGGGACTCAGCTCAACATCGTGGTGGGTCTGTGCGTGGGCCACGACAGCCTGTTCTACAAATACTCCGACGCCCTGGTCACCACCCTGGTGGCCAAGGACCGGGTGCTGGGCCACAATCCGGTGGCCGCCCTGTACAACGCCGAGTCCTACTACAGGGCCAAGGTGTTCGGGCCGGAACAACCATAAAAGGCAAGGGGGAGCGGCATCTGCCGCTCCCCCTTGCCTTTTGCCTCCAAACCGTGTACAATCCTCTTGCGGCTCTGGCCGCGTCAGTTTACTTTTTCTGGAGGGATCTGTCATGCGGCTGGCCCGTCCCGTGGGCGATATCACCCAGGGCGTGATCTGGAAACAACTGTTAACTTTATTCGTGCCCCTGTGGTTTGGTACCTTCTTCCAACAGCTGTACAATACGGTGGATACGGTGGTGGTGGGCCGGTTTGTAGGCAAGGTTGCCCTGGCCGCCGTGGGCTCCACCGGCGTCATCGTCAACCTTACTGTGGGCATTTTCACCGGCCTGGCCGCCGGCGCGGTGGTGGTCATCGCCCAGCGATACGGCGCCCGCCAGGGGGAGGAGGTCCACAGGAGCGTCCACACCGCCATGCTTCTGTCGGTCATTATTGGGGCGGTCTTTACCGTGGTGGGCTTTGTGCTGACGCCCTGGGCCCTCCGGGCCATGGAAACCACCGCCGACGCCCTGCCTGGGGCCATCCTCTATCAGCGGATCTACTTCCTGGGCATGATCCCCAACGTGATCTACAACATGGGCACCGGCGTGCTCCGGGCGGTGGGGGATTCCCGCCGGCCCCTGTACTTCCTCATCGCCGCCTCATTGTGCAACATCGTGCTGGATCTGCTGCTGGTGGTGGTCGTTCCTCTGGGGGTGCTGGGTGTGGCCATTGCCACCGTGGCTTCCCAGGTGCTGTCGGCGGTGCTGGTGGTGATCTCCCTGATGCGCTCCCAGGGCGCCCCCTTCCAGCTCTTCCCCAGCCAGCTCAAGCTCCACCGGCAGCCCATGTCGGCTATTATGAAGGTAGGCGTGCCCACCGCCCTCCAGTCGGTGATGTACTCCGCCTCCAATATTGTCATTCAGTCCTGCATCAACTCCTTTGACACCGACGCGGTGGCCGCATGGACGGCCTACGGCAAGATGGACATCCTGTTCTGGATGACCATCACTGCCCTGTCCCAGGCCCTCACCACCTTTGCCGGACAGAATTACGGAGCGGGCAAATACGACCGGCTGAAAAAGAGCGTAAAAATCTCGGTGGGCATGAGCGCCATCATCACCATCGCCATGAGTGCCTTCCTGGTGCTGCTGGCCCGGCCCATCCTGTCCATCTTCACCCCCGACCCGGACGTGCTGGAGATCGGCGTGGAGATGGTAGTCTTCCTGGCTCCCTGCTATGTCACCTATATTCTGGTGGAGCTGCTGCCCGGCGCCATCCGGGGAGCGGGCAAGTCCCTGGTGCCCATGCTCATCTCGGTGTTCGGCGTGTGCGGCCTGCGGCTGCTGTGGCTCTTCCTGGTGGTGCCCCGGTACCATACCATCGTCATGGTGGAGGCCAGCTACCCCATCACCTGGCTCACCACCTCGGTGGCCCTGCTGATCTATTATAAATTCGGCAAGTGGCTGAAGGAGCCGGAGGCGGCTTTGTACCGCTGAAAAAAGCAAAAAAAGCCCCCAAATTTTCCGAATGAATCCTTTACAATGGGGCCAGACTATGATAAAATACCTAAGTCTGTGAACAGACGGTATTTACCCCGGACTTCGTCTCCCGGCTTACACCGGCCGGTCACGCAGCCCGCGGGCACATTGATTGAAAGGTGGAACCTAACCATGATCCGTAAGGACGAAAAGACTGCTGTTATCGAAGCCAACCGCACTCATCCCACTGACACCGGCTCTCCCGAGGTGCAGATCGCCATTCTGACTGCCCGCATCCAGGAGCTGACCGAGCACCTGAAGATCCACAAGCACGACAACCACAGCCGCCGCGGCCTGCTGAAGATGGTCGGTAAGCGCCGCAAGATGCTGGACTACCTGATGGCCAAGGACATCGAGCGCTATCGTGCCATCATTGCCAAGCTGGGCATCCGTAAGTAATTATGTATTGAATAGGGGTGGCGCGGACCTCCGTGCCACCCCTTCTTCCCACTCCTCAGAGCATACTTTTAGCAGTTGAATCTGGGCCTGACGGCCTGCGGACCCGGATTCAAGTGCTAAAAGAGTCAGGCTCTGACGGGTGGGGAAACACCCATGAAAAGGAGGATTTTCCCCATGTCAACCGTGATCAAGCACAAGGAATTCACCAACCGTCATGTGTACAAGACTGAGGTGGCGGGCCGTCCCCTGACCATCGACGTGGGCAAGGTGGCCGAGCTGGCTACCGCGTCCGCCATGGTCACCTACGGCGAGACCACCGTGCTGGTGGCTGTCACTGTGTCCCCCCGTCCCCGGGACGGCGTGGACTTCTTCCCCCTGAGCGTGGACTTCGAGGAGAAGCTGTACGCTGTGGGCCGCATCCCCGGCTCCTTCATGCGCCGTGAGGGCCAGCCCTCCCTGCCCGCCGTGCTGGCCAGCCGTGTCATCGACCGGTCCATCCGGCCCCTCTTCCCCTACGACTTCCGCAACGACGTGGTGGTCACCGCCACCGTCATGAGCGTGGACCGGGACTGCTCTCCCGAGGTCACCGCCATGATCGGCGTGTCCGCCTGCCTGGCCTTCTCCCCCATTCCCTGGGCCGGCCCCATCGGCTGCCTGGAGGTGGGCTATGTGGACGGTCAGATCGTCATGAACCCCACCAACGAGCAGAAGCACAACTCCCAGCTGGACCTGACCGTGGCCGCCACCGACAAGAAGGTCATCATGATCGAGGCCGGCGCCAAGGAGCTGCCCGACGACATCATGTATGACGCCATCATCAAGGCCCACGAGGAGATCCGCGCCCAGGTGGCCTTCATCAACCAGATCGTGGCCGAGATCGGCAAGGAGAAGATGACCTACGATCACGCCGACTTCGATCAGGAGCTGTTCGACAAGATCGTGGAGGCTACCATGGACGAGGCCAAGGCCGCCATGGACACCGACGACAAGAATGTGCGTGAGGAGCGGTGGAACGCCCTCATCGAGCACTGGCACGAGCTCTTCCTGGAGGACTATCCCGAGATGGACAAGTACCTGGAGGAGATCACCTACAAGTTCCAGAAGAAGATCGTCAAGGCCTGGCTGCTGGAGGGCCACCGCGTGGACGGCCGCGCCAAGAACGAGATCCGTCCCCTGGCCGCCGAGGTTGGCGTGCTGCCCCGTGTCCACGGCTCCGGCCTGTTCACCCGCGGTCAGACCCAGGTCCTGTCCATCTGCACCCTGAACACCCTCTCCGCCGCCCAGAAGCTGGATACCATCTGGGAGGAAGAGGAGAAGCGGTATATGCACCACTACAACTTCCCCGCCTACTCCACCGGCGAGGCCCGTGCCGCCCGCTCCACCAACCGGCGTGAGAAGGGCCACGGCGCTCTGGCCGAGCGGGCTCTGGAGCCCGTCATTCCCTCCGTGGAGGACTTCCCCTACGCCATCCGCGTGGTGTCCGAGGTGCTGAGCTCCAACGGCTCCACCTCTCAGGGCTCCATCTGCGGCTCCACCCTGGCTCTGATGGACGCCGGCGTGCCCATTTCCGCCCCCGTGGCCGGCATTTCCTGCGGCCTGATCCAGGACGATGACGGCGGCTTCACCACCTTCATCGACATCCAGGGCGTGGAGGACTTCCACGGCGAGATGGACTTCAAGGTGGCCGGCACCAAGGCCGGTATCACCGCCATCCAGATGGACATCAAGAACGACGGCCTGTCCCATGAGATCATCAAGGAAGCTCTGGCCATCACCAAGGACGCCCGTTACGCCATCCTGGACGAGATCATGCTGCCCTGCATCTCCAAGCCCCGTGAGGACGTGGCCGACACCGCCCCCAAGATGGTGAAGATGAAGATCGACGTGGACAAGATCCGCGAGGTCATCGGCTCCGGCGGCAAGGTGATCCAGAAGATCTGTGCCGACACCGGCGCCAAGATCGACATCGAGGACGACGGCACCATCTACATTGCCGGTACCGACAAGGCCTCCTGCGACGCCGCCAAGAAGACCATCGAGACCATCGTGTTTGTGCCCGAGGTGGGCCAGCTGTACTACGGCAAGGTGGTCCGCATCCTGCAGTTCGGCGCCTTCGTGGAGCTGGCTCCCGGCAAGGACGGCATGGTCCACATCTCCAAGCTGGCTGAGCGCCGGGTGGAGAAGGTGGAGGACGTGGTCAACATCGGCGATATGATCTGGGTCAAGGTCACCGATATCGACGAGAAGGGCCGTGTCAACCTGTCCTACCGTGACGCCCTCAAGGAGATCAAGGCCAAGAAGGCCGCCGGTGAGCCCATTAAGTAAATCCGGATATGATAAAATCCCCGCTGCCACATTGGCAGCGGGGATTTTTTGTTTGAATTTTGTGGGTTTGGTGGCAGAGGCTTATCCCTGCTTCAGCAGGTCCATAAACTCATCGCCGGTGATGGTCTCCTTCTCCAGCAGGTAGCCCGCCAGCTTCCGCAGCTGGTCTTCGTGGTCCTTCAGCAGGGCCAGGGCCTTCTGGTGAGCCGCCTTCACGGTGGCCACCACCTGCCGGTCGATCTCGGCCGCCGTCTCGGCGGAGCAGGCCAGGGAGGTGTCGCCTCCCAGGTACTGGTTCTGTACCGTCTCCAGGGCCACCATGTCGAACTGGTCCGTCATGCCGTACCGGGTGATCATGGCCCGGGCCAGCTTGGTGGCCTGCTCGATGTCGTTGGAGGCGCCGGTGGTGATGTTGTCGGGGCCGAAGATCAGCTCCTCGGCGGCCCGGCCGCCGGTGAGGGTGGCGATCTTGTTCACCAGCTCCGCCTGGCTCATCAGGTTGCGCTCCCCTTCGTCCACCTGCATGGTGTAGCCCAGGGCCCCCGAGGTGCGGGGGATGATGGTGATCTTGGTCACCGGGGCGGAGTGGGTCTGGAGGGCGGCCACCAGGGCGTGGCCCACCTCGTGGAAGGACACCAGCTGCTTCTCCTGGGGAGAGATGACGGCATTCTTCCGCTGGGCGCCGGCGATGACGGTTTCCACGCTCTCCTCCAGGTCGGCCTGGGTCACCGTCCTGCGGCCCTGCCGCACCGCCCGGAGGGCAGCCTCGTTGACGATGTTGGCCAGCTCGGCGCCGGAGGCCCCGGCGGTGGCCCGGGCAATGGCGCTCCAGTCCACGTCGGCATCGATGTGGACGTGCCTGCCGTGGACCTTCAGGATGGCCTCACGGCCCTGGAGGTCGGGCAGCTCCACCGGCACCCGCCGGTCAAACCGGCCGGGCCGCATGAGGGCGGGGTCCAGGCTCTCGGGGCGGTTGGTGGCTGCCAGCAGCACCACGCCCTTACTGGAGTCAAAGCCGTCCATCTCGGCCAGCAGCTGGTTCAGGGTCTGCTCCCGCTCATCATTGCCGCCGTAACCGCCGGTGTCACGCTTCTTGCCGATGGCGTCGATCTCGTCGATGAATACGATGCAGGGGGCCTTCTCCCCCGCCTGCTTGAACAGGTCCCGCACCTTGGCGGCGCCCATGCCCACAAACATCTCCACAAACTCCGAGCCGGAGATGGAGAAGAAGGGCACCTTGGCCTCCCCTGCCACCGCCTTGGCCAGCAGGGTCTTGCCGGTACCGGGAGGGCCCACCAGCAGCACGCCCTTGGGCAGCTTGGCGCCGATCTCGGCGTACTTGTCCGGCTCGTGGAGGAAGTCCACCACCTCCATCAGGGCCTCCTTGGCCTCGTCCTGGCCCGCCACATCGGCGAAGGACACGCCGGTGGAGGCCTCCTCCACATAGACCTTGGCGTTGGCCTTGCCGAAGGTCATGGCATTGCCCATGCCGCCGGGCAGATTGTTGCCCATCCGCTTCATCATGAAGCGGGAGAGCAGCTGCCCGATGAGAATAAAGAAGAAAATGGGCAGAATCCAGCTGACCAGGAAGGCCAGAAGGGGATTGGCCTGGGTGGGGATCTCGGCGCTGAACACGATGTCCGGGTCCTCCCGCAGCTGGTTCAGCAGCCGATGGCCGTCGTCCGGCCAGATGCCGGTTTTGTAGTAGCAGGTCCGTCCTGTCTCGTCGGCGGCGATAAAGACGATCTGACGGCTGTCCTCGTCCAGAGCCACCTCCGTGACCTGATGGTCGTCCACCATGGTGAGGAACTGGCTGTAGGGCACCTCGATGACCTGCCGCTCCAGCACCGAGGGGAAGACAAAGGCATTGAGAAGCATCAGGACCACCAGGGCCAGAGCATAGTAGAAAAGCAGCGGTTTTTTGGGCGGGCTGGGATTTTTCCCGTCCTCTTTGACCTCTTGCATATTAGAATCCTCCGATATCCGAATAATATTTTCTGTGCTAAATAAATAATAGAGTTTTGAGCCTCAAAGTCAAGAGGATTCCCCAAGGTTTTACACATTATTCACATACGGTGTGGAAAAGTTCAGGGCGCTGCCAAACGGCAGCGCCCTGAATACGACAAAATTCGTTCTTTGCCCCGGCCTATACTGGGGAAAAAGGGGGGACTGGGTATGACCATGCGGGAACAGACCTGCTGCTTCACCGGCCACCGGGATATTCCATCCACACAGCGGCGGGCGCTGGTGGAAAACCTGGAGGAAACGGTGCGGCAGCTCATTGGCCGAGGGATTCGGTACTTTGGTGCGGGAGGGGCTCTGGGGTTTGACACCTTGGCGGCCCGGACCATACTGGGCCTTTTGAGGGAGTTTCCCCACATCAAGCTCATTCTGGTGCTGCCCTGCCCCGACCAGACCAGAGGCTGGCGGGAGGCGGACGTGGCGGAGTATGAGCGCATCAAGTCCGCCGCACACAAGGTGGTGTACACCGCCGACCGGTATACGCCGGGATGTATGCACAAACGCAACCGGCATCTGGTGGATCACAGCGGGGTGTGCGTGGCCTGGTGCACCCGGGATACCGGCGGCACCGCTTATACGGTCAACTACGCCCGGCAGCAGGGGCTGGAGGTGCTGCTGCTCAATAGCCGTTGACCAAGGCGTCCAGCACCTGAGCGGCCACGGAACCGGCCACGTCGGCGCCCGAGCCGCCGTTCTCCACCAGCACCACAAAGGCGTAGGGGGCGTCCTCGTTGCGAAGGAAGCCGGCGAACCAGGCGTGGGGGGAGTTGCCGCCTCCCACCTCGGCGGTACCGCTCTTGGCGCAGATGTCCATATTGGGGAACCGGCCGGAGCCGTAGGCGTCGATGACGTTGCGGGACATGATGTCCGCCAGGGTGGCGGCGGTGGAGGACTCAATGAGGGTGCCCGTCTTGCTGGTCCACTGAGGCAGAGAGGGCAGACCCAGTGGATTTTCCACCTTGAGGATGAGCCGGGGCACGGCGGCCTTGCCGCCGTTGGCGATGGCACCCATGTAGGTCATAATGGCGCAGGGGTTGGCCAGGTCGTTGTACTGCCCCACGCCGGCCCAGGCCAGCTGGCCGGTGGTGCCGGTGAAGTCAAATCGCCCGGCGGCGGAGGTGAGGCCGCTGACCTTATAGGAGGAGGTGAGCCCCGCCTTTTGGGTATACTTGGCCATGACCTCCGGTCCCAGCTCGGCGGCCAGCTGGCCGAACACCCCGTTGCAGGAGTTGGCCAGGGCGTCATAGATGTCTATCTCTCCATGGGCGTGAGGGCAGGTAATGGCCTCGCCCCCCACATTGGTGGAGCCGGTGCAGGTCCATCTCCGGTCAAAGAGGTCGGGGATGTTCTCAATGGCGGCGGCCAGAGTCACCGTCTTGAACACCGAGCCCGGCGGGAAGGTGCCGGAGAGGAAGCGGTTTAAATACACGCCGTCGTAGGCGGGATTGTCCTCCACATCCTCCGGCGGGTCCAGAGGGTCGTAGGTGGGGGAGGACACCATGCACAGAATTTCTCCCGTCTCATAGTTGTACACACCCACCGCGCCCTTGCGGCCCCCCAGGGCCTGGAGGGCGGTGTAGTTGAGCCGGGCGTCCAGAGTGAGGTACAGATCGTTGCCGTTGCCCAGAGGGGAGTAGGCCCCGGTGATCAGGTTGTAGCCGGACAGCTGGCTTGCAAAGGCGGTGAGGGCGCCGGTGCCGATCTTGCCCTGGGCGTCACCCACGGCGTGGAGGGTGGCCTTGCGGACGGTGGCGTTTTCGTAGTAGTGGCGGTTGCCCTCCTCGTCGGCCCAGGACAGCACGTCCCCGTCCCGGTCCAGCACCCGGCC
This sequence comes from Flavonifractor sp. An52, assembly GCF_002159385.1. Lineage (NCBI taxonomy): Bacteria > Bacillati > Bacillota > Clostridia > Eubacteriales > Oscillospiraceae > Flavonifractor > Flavonifractor sp. An52. The sequence goes on along the minus strand of NZ_NFIB01000015.1, from coordinate 57,931 downwards.
CACCGACAGCTGGCCCTGGCTGTTGTACAGGTGGCGGTTGGCGGCAAAGGAGGCCCAGCGGTTGCCGTAGAGCACATAGCGCACCACATAGAAGCCCAGCCCCAGGATCAGGGCGGCGGCCAGGATCAGGCAGAGGAAGGCCCGTTTTTCAATCTTCTTCATAGCGGCCCTCCCACTGCTCGTTGCGTTTCATGGACAGCTGGGCGTTCTGCCGGTCCTCCTTGCGGGAGGGCAGGCGGATGGCGAAGCTGGCGTTCTGGCGGGTATCGGTGGCCTTCAGGTAGGCCAGCAGCCCCCAGGAGGCGATCATGGCGGTGCCGCCGTTGGACACGAAGGGGAAGGTGACGCCGGTCAGAGGCAGGATGTCCACCGCGCCGAACACGTTGAGGCAGGTCTGGAACACCATCATGGAGGTGGCGGCGCAGGCGGCGATGATATAGAAGGAGGACCGGCCCGCCCGGCAGGCCCGGACGGCGAATACCGCCAGAGTGACAATGGACAGGATGGCCAGAATGGCGATGATGAGGCCCCACTCCTCACACAGCATACCGAACACCAGGTCGGTGTCACCGGCGCCCACGTTGTGGAGCCAGCCCTCGCCGGGGCCCACCCCCACCAGGCCGCCGGAGGCGGCGGCCGACATGGTGCGGGTCTGCTGGTAGCCGCTGCCCACCGAGGCGTTCTCCCAGGCGTGGCCCCAGGTGGCAAACCGGCTCATGATGTAGGGCTTCACCGACAGCATGGTGAGGACCGCGAACACGCCGCCGCCGCAGATGAGGGCCAGGGTGGCCCAGTCGCCGGAGCGGAGGTAGGCGATGACCAGGAAGGTGACGAAAAAGATGGCGGCGGTGCCGAAGTCGCTCATATAGGCCAGGCAGGCCAGGGACACGCCGGTGAGCAGGATGAACAGGCCCAGGTTCCGCTTGCGGAAGAGGCGCTCCAGGGTGGCGGCTCCGGCGAAGATATAGCAGATCTTGGCGATCTCCGAGGGCTGCACGCTGATGCCGCCGATGGAGATCCAGTTGGCCGCGCCGTACTTGGGGTCGGCCAGGCCCAGCTTGTAGAGCACCACCGTCAGGCTGAGAAAGCCGATGGCCGCCCCGGCCATGAGCCAGCGGATCTTCTTGGCCCGGTCCAGGTCCCGGAGAAAGACGCCCAGGATGATGAAGAGGACCAGCCCCAGCACCACGCAGAGGAACTGCTTGAACAGGGCCCCTGTGTTGGAGGAGCAGGTGACCGAAAGAGACAGGGTGGACAGGAAGAAGGCGATGGTCTCCATCTCAAAGCCCACCCGCCGCATGGCCCGCAGCACCAGGAAGTAGAGCCACATGACCCCGGTAAAGCACAGGAAGGTGATGGGGATCATGGGGGAGGCGTCGGGGCCTTCGCTGATGATGAGCTGGATGGCGGTGAGCACCTGGAATACCGTCAGCAGCACCAGGCCCAGCCAGGGGGACACGGGGCGGGACCGGCGGCGGCTGCTGCGCCGCTTGGCCTTCTCCTCAGGGGAGAGGGGGAGCAGTACCGTCTCCACCCCGCCCACCGCCAGCACATCGCCGTACTGGACGGGTGTGGCGTCGTGGACCGGCTTGCCGTTGACGGTGACCCCGCCCTTGGAGTTTAAGTCGTAGGCGGTCCAGGTGTCGTTTTCGTTGCGGATGAGGGCGGCGTGCTGCCGGGATACCACCGGGTAGTTGAGCACCACGTCGCAGCTGCTCCCCCGGCCCAGGATATTCTCCCAGTGGGTGAGGGGCTGGTTGGCCCCGTTGGGCAGGGTGAGGTAGGCCCATACCTCGGGCAGACAGGGCACCGTCAGCAGGGAGCGGATGGTGCGGATGAGGATGAGCAGGGCCAGCACGGGAAAGACAAAGCGCACGATGGAAGTAAACCAGGCGCACAGCGCCTCGTTTCCCGCCAGCCAGCCGGTGAGAAGCTCCATACCGCTCACCTCCTTTCGCGTTGGATGATTTCAGGCCCGGCTGTCCGCCGGGCCCTTACAGTATAGCACAACTTCTCCCGCCGAAAAAGCGCAAGGGGGGTCCGGCGGTGGATTTTAAAGAATTTTTCACATTTTCTACCGGTTTTCCACCACTTGCGGCGGGGAAGATACGGGGGTATAATGAAGAAAAAACGCAGGAGGACAACAACATGGCACACATTGTAGACGCCAAGGGCAAGCCCTGCCCCACCCCGGTGATCCTGGCCAAGGGGGCCATGGCTCAGGGGCATACCGACTTTACCGTGCTGGTGAACAACCCCACCGCCGTGGAGAATCTGAAGCGCCTGGCGGACAACCAGGGCTTTGCTGTGCAAGTCCGGGAGGAAGGAGACACCTTCGCTTTGGACTTTACCAAGGGAGAGGGATGCTCCGCCTGTGAGAAGGCCGTCAACTCCCCCCTGCCTGCCGCCGGAGGAGACTGGGCGGTGTTCGTGGGCCGGGACATCATCGGCGACGGGGACCGGGAGCTGGGCACCAACCTGATGCGGATGTTCTTCTACACCCTGGCCCAGGGGGAGGACAAGCCGGGTGCGGTGCTCTTTATGAATGCCGGGGTCAAGCTGCCCACCCTGGACGAGCAGGTAGCGGACCACCTGAAGGCCCTCAGCGACAGCGGCACGGAAATTCTGGTGTGCGGCACCTGCCTCAACTTCTACGGCCTCACCGATCAGCTGAAGGTGGGCGCCGTCAGCAATATGTACGACATTGTCACCCGGATGCAGAAGGCGGCCAAGGTGATCTCCCTGTGATGGATTACGGCGTCATCACCTTTACCTCCACCTACGGGGCCATTTATGCCCAAAAAGTGCTGAAAGAGGTGGCTCCCGTCCAGGTGATGCCGGTGCTGCGGGAGATCTCCCTGGGCTGCGGCATCGCCGTCCGGTTTCAGCCGGAGGACCTGGAGGAGGTGCGCGCTGCCCTGGCCGCCTCCACTCTGAAGGAGGGGGAGTACGCCTTCTACGCCATAACAGGCAGCGGCCAAAATTTGACGGCCCAGCCCCTGTAACCGACCAAACAGCAGCAGCCCCCCGCCGTCGGCGGGGGGCTGCTGCTGTTTGTTATTCTTACTTGAAGTATTCCGCGCCGCTCTCCAGCAGAGGCTGGTGCTTGTCGCCGGGGATATTCTTGCCCACGAAAGTACCGTACCGCTCGGAGTGGCCCATCTTGCCGAACACCCGGCCGTCGGGGGAGAAGATGCCCTCGATGGCGCACAGGGAGCCGTTGGGGTTGACCTCGATGTCCATGGAGGGCACGCCATTGGCGTCCACATACTGGGTAGCCACCTGGCCGTTGGCGATGAGCTGGTCCAGCACATTCTGGGGTGCCACGAAGCGGCCCTCGCCGTGGGAGATGGGGATGGCGTGGAGGTCGCCCACGTTGGACTTGAGCATCCAGGGGGAGTTGACGCTGGCCACCCGGGTGGTAACATACCGGCTCTGGTGGCGGCCGATCAGGTTGTAGGTCAGGGTGGGGCAGTTCTCGTCCATGTCCCGGATCTCGCCGTAGGGCACCAGGCCCAGCTTGACCAGGGCCTGGAAGCCGTTGCAGATGCCCAGCATCAGGCCGTCCCGGTTCTTCAGCAGGTCGTGGACCGCGTCGGTGATGGCGGGATTGCGGAAGAAGGAACAGATGAACTTGGCGGAGCCGTCGGGCTCGTCACCGCCGGAGAAGCCGCCGGGGATAAAGATAATCTGGGCCTTGCGGATGGCGCTCTCCAGAGCCGCGGTGGACTGGAGCAGGTCGTCGGCGGTCAGGTTGCGGATGTTCACCGTCTCGGCGTCCATGCCCGCCCGCAGGCAGGCCCGGACGGAGTCATACTCGCAGTTGGTGCCGGGGAACACGGGGATGACCACCCGGGGCCGGGCGATCTTGGACTTGCACACGGCGGGGGAGCGCTCTGCCCAGGAAATGGCCTCCACCGGAGCGGCCTTGCCCGCCCGGGTGGGGTACACGTCCTCCAGCACGCTCTCGTTGAGGGAGAGCAGCTCGTCAATGGGGGCGGAATCGCCGTTGACGCTGACCACAGCGTCGGCAGTGGTGTGGCCAATCAGCAGGCCAACCTCGCACTCCTCGGTGAGCTGGGCCACAATGGCGCCGGGCATGGGGGTATCCCAGTCCAGATCGGTGTCCACAGAGGTAAAGCCGATGGCGTTGCCGAAGGCCATGTTCATGACGGCCTCGCCCAGGCCGTTCTCCACGGCCCAGGCCGCCTCCACCTTGCCAGCCTGATGGAGGGCGTACAGGGCCCTCCAGGCGGACTTGCTGTCCTCAGAGGCAAAGAGGTACACCGGCTTGCCTGCCGTCTTGAACTCGGGGGAGAGGACCTCCTTGGCCTTCACCGGGGCGATGGCGAAGGAGATGAGGGTGGGGGGCACGTCCAGGTCCAGGAAGGAGCCGGACATGGAGTCCTTGCCGCCGATGGCGGCGGCCCCCAGCTCCAGCTGGGCGTCCAGCGCGCCCAGCAGAGCGGCAAAGGGCTTGCCCCACCGCTGAGGCTCGGTGCGCAGCTTTTCAAAGAACTCCTGGAGGGTCAAATAGGCCTTCTCATAGTCGGCGCCCGCCGCCACCAGCTTGGCCACGGAGGTATACACCGCGCTGCGGGCCCCGGCGTAGGGGTTGGCGGACAGCTGGTCGGGGTCGCAGCCCCAGGCCATGACGCTGGCCTGATCGGTCTCCTGGTTGGGCTCCACGGGGAAGAGGGCGGCCATGGCCTGGGCGGGAGTGCGCTGGCTCTTGCCGCCGAAGGGCATGAGCACGCTGCCCGCGCCGATGGAGCCGTCAAACCGCTCGGTGAGGCCACGGCGGGAGGCGGACTTCAGGCTGGCGGCCATCTCCCGCAGGGTGCGGAACTTCTTCTCACTCTGGGAGGCGGCGGCCTTTTCGTCCACCTGAACGGAGGCGTGCTTCACCGCGCCGTTGGTGTTCAGGAAAGCGCGGGACAGGTTGGCCACGGTCTGGCCCCGCCAGGTCATGACCATGCGGGGGGACTCGGTGACGGTGGCCACCTGGTAGGCCTCCAGGTTTTCGGAGGCGGCAAAGTTCATCAGGGTCTGGGCGTCCTCAGGGGCAACCACCACGGCCATGCGCTCCTGAGACTCGGAGATGGCCAGCTCGGTGCCGTCCAGGCCGTCGTACTTCTTGCGGACGGCGTCCAGGTCGATGGACAGGCCGTCGGCCAGCTCGCCAATGGCCACGGACACGCCGCCGGCGCCGAAGTCGTTGCACCGCTTGATGAGGCGGGTCACATTGGGGTTGCGGAAGAGCCGCTGGAGCTTGCGCTCCTCGGGGGCGTTGCCCTTCTGGACCTCGGAGGCCATGGTGTCCAGGGAGGACAGGTTGTGGCTCTTCGAGGAGCCGGTGGCGCCGCCGATGCCGTCACGGCCGGTGCGGCCACCCAGCAGGATGACCACGTCCCCGGGGGCGGGGGTCTCACGGCGGACATGATCGGCGGGAGCCGCACCCACCACAGCGCCGCACTCCAGATGCTTGGCGATGTAGCCCTCGTGGTAGAGCTCGGCTACGTGGCCGGTGGCCAGGCCGATCTGGTTGCCGTAGGAGGAATAGCCGGCGGCGGCGGTCTGGGCGATCTTGCGCTGGGGCAGCTTGCCCTCCAGAGTCTCGCTCACCGGCACCCGGGGATCGCCGCAGCCGGTGAGGCGCATGGCCTGGTGGACATACACACGGCCGGACAGGGGGTCCCGGATGCAGCCGCCGATACAGGTGGCGGCGCCGCCGAAGGGCTCGATCTCGGTGGGGTGGTTGTGAGTCTCGTTCTTGAACATCAGCAGCCAGTCCTGCTCCTTGCCGTCCACCTGAGCGGGGACGTGGATGGAGCAGGCGTTGATCTCCTCGCTCTGGTCCAGCTCGGGCAGCAGGCCACGCTTCTTCAGGGTCTTGGCGCCGATGGTGGCAATGTCCATCAGGGTCTGGGGCCGCTTGGCCGCCTTCTCCTCGCCGTACACCTCCACACGGGCGGCCAGATAGCGGTCATAGGCCGCCTTGACGGCGGGGTCGGTGATGTCCACACTGTCCAGATGGGTGGAGAAGGTGGTGTGGCGGCAGTGATCGGACCAGTAGGTGTCCACCACCCGCACCTCGGTGAGGGTGGGGTCCCGCTGTTCCTCGTCCTTGAAGTAGGCCTGGAGGAAGGTCAGGTCCGCCAGGTCCATGGCCAGGCCGTACTGGTTGAGCAGGGCCTCCAGGCCCGCCTGATCCAACGTGCAGAAGCCCTCCAGCACCGGCACGTCAGCGGGCTCGGGGTACTGCTGGATCAGGGTCTCAGGCTTGTCCAGGGCAGCCTCCCGGCTCTCCACCGGGTTGATGAGATAACCCTTGGCGCGGGCCAAGTCATCCTGGGACAGAGCACCGGCCAGTACATAGACGGTGGCAGCCCGGACGGTGGGCCGTTCGCCGCCGGTGAGCATCTGAATACACTGGGCGCAGGAGTCGGCCCGCTGGTCGTACTGGCCCGGCAGGGCCTCCACTGCCAGCAGAGCGCCCTGGGTCTCCGGCATGGTTTCGTCCCACAGCTGGTCCACCTGCGGCTCGGACAGGATGGTGGTGCGGGCGGCCTCATAGGCACCCTGCTCCACGCCCTCCACGTCGTAGCGGCGGATAACCCGCACGCCGGTGAGGCCGCTGAGCCCCAGGGTGCCCTTCAGCTCTCCCAGCAGATGGCCGGCCTCCACGTCAAAGCCCGGCTTTTTTTCCACATAACAGCGAAATACCTTCCCCATATGTACCTCCCTTAAAACTTCCCGCGGATGGAGAGACTCCATCCTGCCCCGCGGGTGCCGCCTGTGCAACGGACGGCGCGCAAATGGCCCGGTCAGCGACTTTTTCTGGTCTGCCGGGAATGTCTCTGACATAACTATAGCACGGGGGACCGGCCTGCGGCAATAGGCAAACCGACAGAGAAAACCGGGGGAAAGTCAACAATTTCTCTTCCATCGATTTACTTTTTTCTTCAGCTATGTTATAATCTCGACAATCCGGTTCCATGTTCAAGAGAACCGGTATGCTCCGTCCTAGGGAAGCGGAGCGACAGATTGTGCGGCAGAACCCGTTTTGCCGCCACTGAGAAGGAGTGTTGTGTAATGTTCTGTCCCAAGTGCGGGAAGGAGATCCCTGACGGTTCCGCATTTTGTTCTTCCTGCGGCACCAATGTGAACACCATGGGCGGCCCCAGCGGCGCTGCCAAGCCCTCTGCGGCGGGTGCAGCCTTCAGCGGCCTGGGCGGCTTCCTGAAGGGCTATTTTGCTTCCCCTGTTCAGGCCACCCGGGATACCCTGGCCAAGCGTGACCTGGCAACTCCCCTGATCCTGATGGGCGCGCAGCTCATCGCCTGCATCCTGATGATTCTGGGCTTCTGCCTCAAGGTCAATATGATGACCGGCGGCTACGGCTCTGTACCCTTCCAGTTCTGGTTTTTCGGCGGCCTGCTGAGCGACGCCATCTGCGTGGCTGTCTTTGTGGGCCTGCTCTTTGCCGGTGCCAAGATCCTCCAGTCCTCCTGCACCTTCCAGGATGTAGTGATTGCCTGCGGCTGCCACTCCGTATTTATCACCGCCATGATGGTGATTACCTTCCTGGGCTTCCTGATCTCCATGCAGGTGGGCGCCTGGCTGCTGGTCCTCACCGTGATCCTGTGGATTGCTCTGGGTGTGTCCTCCTTCCAGATGGTGGCTCCCGAACTGGAGTCCGGCAAGTCCTGGCTGCTCTATCTGGGTGTGGTGGCTGTCACCATGATCGTGTCCGTGCTGCTGCTGGACAACGTGGTCTTCCCCGTCATTTCCGGTTCCCCTGTGGGTATGACCAGCAGCCTCTTCGGCTCCATGTTCTGATCCGTCCATACAGACAAAACACCGGGCGTGCTGCATAGCAGCGTGCCCGGTGTTTCTTTGCACAACAAAGGGCCTGTTGCAAAATAGCTGTTTTGCACAAACCTGTCATTGCGAGCCAGTGCGCACACTGGCGTGGCAATCCGTTTCCCCGGCAAAAGGGGCGGATTCCCACGAAAAACGGCCGCCCGGTGGGCGGCCGTTTTTCTCGAAATGACGGGTCTTTGTACGAGCTGCACATTTTGCAGCAGGCCCTTTGTTCTTCACTTGGTTTCAGGCAGAGGGATGCGGAACTCCTGGGCGCCCATATAGCCGGGGGCGATCTCATATTTCTCGAAGAATACCACCGGGGTGCCGTCGGCGTCCAGATAGAAGGGCTGATCGTCGGCGATGGATTCAAAGCCTCCCTCCCCCTGGAGGAAGTAGAGGTTATCCGGGTCCTGGCTGCGGCGGTCGATCTCGGCGGAAATCACGGAATTGGCAATCTCCTTGTAGTCGGGGCCCAGCAGATCCCGGAGGGTGATCTCCCGCCCGGCCTGGAGGTCAATGTTGTAGGTGTAATATTCGGTGTAGGCGCTGGCCAGAGTTTCGGTTTTGGTGATGACAAAGGAGAGGTAGCGGTCGTTCTGGCACTTGATCTCGTAGTCCACACTGATGATGATGGGCATAAAGTCGTCGGGGTCGCCGCCGGTGGCCACATAGGCCTCCCTGGTGTCCCGGGCCCGGTCCTCCGCCTCCTGGAGGACCTGATCGATGCGGGTGGAGATCTCGGTATTGACCCGCTGTTCCAGATCGGTGTCGCCGGCCAGGTCCAGGGCGGGCAGGCGCACATCAATGAGATGGTCCCGGTCCTCCACGGTGTACTGGGTGACGGTGAATACCCGGGCCAGATCGCCCAGTACCGGCACGTCGGCCACGGCCTGGGCAAAGGTAGGGTTGACGTTGACCAGCAGCACGAAGCAGGCGCAGGCGGCCAGTCCGGCGGACAGGCTCCGCCGCAGGCCACGGTGCTGCCGCCGCTTCTTCTCCCCCGCCCGCAGGGCGGAGGCAACGGCGAATTCCAGTTCCGGGGGTGTATCGGTGTTCCGGTACTGCTGCCTGGCCTCTTCCCACAGATCCTTCATGTGGTTACCTCCTCTCCGGTGAGATCCCGCAGCTTGCGCAGGCTTTTGTACAGGCGGGATTTGACGGTGTTCAGGTTGGTGCCGGTGATGTGTGCGATCTCTTCCAGCTTCATGTCCTCAAAAAAGCGCAGTTTGATGATGGCCTGCTCCTTGGGGTCCAGCCGGTCGATGGCGGCGTACAGGTCCAGCAGCTCCGCCGGATCGCTGGCGGGGGCGGGCCCGTCGGCCACCGACTCCTCCAGAGGGACCAGCAGCTTGCTGCGACGATAGTGGTTCATGCTCTCATTGAGCAGGATGCGGTAAAACCAGGTTTTCAGGTACTCCGGCTGCCGGAGGGAATCCGACTTGGACAGGGCCCGGACGATGCTCTCCTGGACCACATCCAGGGCAGCGTCCCGATTTTTGACATAGCTGAACGCCAGGCGGTAGAAATCCTCCTGGTGGGCGATAATATACTCGTTCAGCTGCTGCCGGATGTTGTTGTCCAATGCCGGGGTACGCTCCTTTTATTGGGCCGCTGTCTGACCCGCCTGATAGGCCTCGGGGGTCACGGTGTGGCACATGAGATATTCCAGCCACTTCTGATACCAGGCCTTGGTGAAGTGGACCCCGTCCACGGTGGCCTCGGCGGGCAGAATGCCGTTTTCGTCACTGAGGGCGGTCTTGACATCTACCAGGGCTACCTGGCACTCCTCCGCCAGCTTGGGGAACACGCTGTTAAAGTCGGCCACCCGGTCGTTGTTCACATAGGAGGGCTGGTTCTTCTGGGCGCAGATCTCCGGGTTGACGGGCACCAGATTCTGCAGGTAGATGATGGCGTCGGGCTGGGCGGACTTGACCTCCTCCAGGAAGGACTTGAAGGCCTTGTAGAAGCTGTCGGTGCCGGGATAGCCCAGCTCGTTGACACCCAGGGAGATGTAGATCTTCTTGTACTGGGGGCCCTTCTCCAGAGCCTCCACCACGGTGTACTTGCCGCCGTTCATCTCCACCACCTGGCGCTTGCTCATGTCGAAAATGTTCAGACCCTTGTAGCAGTAGAAGGTGGCGCCTTTGATGCCGCTGTAGATCTGCAGGCCATCGGTGCGGGAGTCGCCGATGAACAGGGCGTCGGAGAAGTAGTCCATCTCCACCGGCTCGGACTGGGGCACCGGCTGGGTGAAGTCAAAGACGGCCGCGGGAGAGGGCACGGGGGTGGCGGTGGGCGTGGGCTCCACAGCCGGAGACTCCGACGGGGCGGCGGAGGGCTCGGTCACCGGTGCGGAGGGGGTGACCTCGGGCTGCACGGAGGGGGTAACCTCGGCGGCGGGGGGAGCGCTCTTGCCCGCGGAGGGGATGAGCAGCAGACAGACGCATACCGCTGCGGCGGCAATGAGCAGGGGCAGGGTGGCGCCGGGGCCATTTCTCTTGTTTTTCATGCGTTTGGGATGATAGGACTGGGACAATGAAGACACCTCGATCTGTATAAACTGGACCCGGCCGGGGGTCTTGTGTTTGCATCTGTTAGACGGCAGGGGCCAGTGAAAAGTTGAGGGAAAGCCAGTTTATTTTTTCAGAAAAAACGCCGGGGTATCCCCGGCGTTTTTGGGTGGGACTCAGTTCAGGCTGTCCAGCACGCTGCGAGCGGCGTCAGCGTCGGCGGCCACCACCAGCAGGGCGGTGTTGCCGGTCTGCTCCACGATGGCGTGGTTGAGCTTGTCCACCTCTCCGGGCATATAGCTCTCCAGGGCGGTGATCTGATCGCTGACCCGCTTGTCCAGGGCCTCCTTGGCGGTTTTGGCGGCTGCCTCGTCAGTGAGGGTGAGCACGGCGATCTCCTCCGCGCCCATGGACAGGGAGGTGTAAACCACGCAGTCGGTGATGGTGGAGGCGTCAATGCCGTACATGGTGGCGGCGGTGTCCTTGTCCAGGGTGTCCAGGGTGTCGCTGAAGGCGTCGGACTCCAGCAGAGCCTTGGCGGTGGCGGCAGGGTCATAGCTCTTGGCGCTTCCACCGCCTCCGCAGGCGGAAAGGGTCAGGCACAGGGCAAGCACGCCGGGCAGCAGTCGGGTCAACAGGTTCTTCATGGTTCTTTATCTCCTTCCATATCATCCGCATGGGTCTGTCCGGCCTGGTAGATCGCCGGGTCCACGGTGTGTTCCATCAGACAGGTCAGCCATGTTTCATACCAGGGACGCTTGAAGTGGATGCCGTCCGACGTGGCGTCGTCCGGCAGGGGGCCGTCGGCGGTGAGGGCGCTGTACACGTCCACCAGCACCACCTGATGCTCCCGGGCCAGCTGGGCAAACAGCTGATTAAAGGCCTCTACCCGGGCGTTGGTGATGCAGGAGGCCTGACCGTAGGCCTTGCATTTGGCCTCGTCCACCGGGGCCAGATTTTGCAGATAGACCACGGCATTGGGCTGAAGGGCCTTTACCTCCTCTATAAAGACGCCGAAGGTGCGCAAATAGTTTTCCTCATTGTAATAACCCAGCTCATTCATACCGAAGGCTATGTAGACCTTGCCGAACTGGGGACCCTTCTCCAGGGCTTCCACAATGGAATAGTCCTGTCCGTCCAGCGTCACCAGGCCGGGATTGTTCACCCCGAAAATACTCAGTCCGGTGTAGACGTAGAAGGTGGCGCCCTGGATGCCGCTGTACAGCTCCAGTCCCTGGGTGCGGGAGTCGCCGATGAACAGGGCATCAGAGAAGTAGTCCATGTCCACCGGGTCGGTCTTGGGGGCGGGCTGGGTAAAATCAAAGGCAGGCGTAGGGGTAGGTGTAGGCGTGGGAGTGACGGTGGCCGTGGGGAGGGGATCAGCCCCCTCCGCCGGGGCGCGGCTGAGCACCGGAACGGTCACCAGAACCACACCCAACGCAATGGCCGCCAGCACCAGGGGCAGACGGCGGCGGGGCGGCGGAGAGGAGTTGCCGGTAAGCTGGGAATAGAGCGAGCGGGACAAACAAAACACCTCGTTTGAAGTTTAAAAATCAGGGCCGTCCAGCACCAGCGGCAGCAGTTCCTCCAGCCTGGCGATCTCCCAGGTAGGGGTAACGGGGCCGGGGTTGGGCAGATGGCGGGGGTTGTACCAGGCGGTATCCAGCCCCATGGCGGCGGCGCCGCCGATGTCGGAGGTCAGGTTATCCCCCACCATCAGGGCCCGGCTCAGGTCGGTGATGCCCAGGGCGTCCAGCACCGGTCGGAAGAAGGCGGGGCTGGGCTTGGAAGCGCCGATCTCCTCGGAGATAAAGAGATGGGGAATGAGTTCTTTCAGGGGGGAGCGGTCAAACCGGCCCCGCTGGGCCCGGGCCACGCCGTTGGTGAGGATGGCAAGAGTGCAGTGCTTCCCCAGGGCCCGGCAGACCTCCTGGGCGCCGGGGAGGAGAAAGGACTGCTCGCCCAGCCGGTCCAGATAGGTCCGGTTGAGGGCGGCGGGGTCGGCGTCCACCCCCAGGGCGGCGGTGAGCCGGGCAAAGCGCTCCACCACCAGCCACTCCCGGGTGGCCTCCCCCCGGTCCAGCATGGCCCACAGGGCGCTGTTGATGGACACATAGAGGGCCTCGGTCTCCGGGGGACAGGGGATGGAGAAGGCCTCCAGAGCCAGGCGCAGGGCCTCGTGCTCCGAGCGATCAAAATCGAACAGGGTATTATCCGCGTCCAGCAGAACGAAATCGTAGCGTCTCATGGGTGTTTGCCTCCTGACAGGCCCCGCCGGTGATTCTGGTAGTTGGTGACCAGGCGGGCCAGGGAGGCCACCATCAGCACGCCCACCGCCAGGGCTCCGGCCAGGCCCAGGGTGTGGAGCAGAGACTCCAGGAACAGGGAGGTCTCCCCGCTCATGGCGTGCTCCATGGTGTAGTAGATGCCGCCGCCGGGCACCAGGGGAAAGAGGGCCACCAGCAGATAGCTGGTCACCGGGCACCGGCGCAGACGGGCCATGATCTCCGACCAGGCGGAGATGGCCAGGGCGGCGAAAAAGGACTGGATGATGTCGCTGTGGACCAGGGGGGCGGCCAGCAGATAGACCAGCCAGCCAAGAGCCCCGCCGCCGGCGCAGATGAGCATACCGGCGGCTCCGTGGATGTTGAACAGCAGGGAAAAGCCGATGCAGGCCAGGAAGGCGTAGATACAGGGCAGATAGTAGGTAAACTCTTCCATGTCAGCCTCCCATCAGCATTCGGATCAGGCCCAGGGCCAGAGCGGTGCCCAGGGCGATGGCTGCTCCGATGAGCAGGGCCTCGGCGGCCTTGCTGATGCCGGCCACCATATCACCGGCCATAATATCCCGCATGGCGTTGGTAAAGGCAATGCCGGGCACCAGGGCCATCAGGGCGCCGATGATGATGCTGTCGGAATTCTGGCCAATGCCGGCGGCAGTAAGGGCCAGGGCCACAAAGGCGGACACCGCCGCGCCGGCGATGGTTTTGAAAAAGAGGTTGGCCCCCAGCTTGGAGGTGAAGGCCATACACAGGCAGATCACCATGCCGCAGAGTCCGCCGCACAGACCGTCCCATACCGAGCCGCCGTAGAACAGGGAGAACATCCCGCAGCCCAGGAAGTGGGCCAGCAGCTGGACGGGCAGGGAGTAGACCTTATGGGTGCGCTCGATCTCCCGCATACTGTCCAGGGCCTCCTCAAAGGGGGGCGTCTCCCGGCACAGGCGGCGGCACAGATCGTTGTACCGCTCCAGCAGGTAGATGTCGGTGCCGTGGTTGGGCATCCGGCGGATCTGGGTCATAGGTTCCCCCTGGGGAGAGGTGAGACTGACGATGATGCAGTTGGGGATGGCAAAGACCTCCCCCCGCTCGGCCCCATAGGCCTGGAGCAGGCGGCTGATGGACTCCTCCACCCGGTAGATCTCCGCTCCGCTGAGCATGAGCCGGAAGCCCATTTCGCTTACGATTTCCAGCAGCTCGTTGTAGTCCGGCTTCAACGGGGAGACCTCCTTTCTGCAAAAAAGCGCGGTGTTCCGGTGGACACCGGTTTACAGCTTATCACATTTCCCCCGGGATATCCATACCTTTCTCAGAAATATTACGCCCCCCCTGAAAAAAGGGAAGTATTGAATGTAAAAATAGGATTTGGTACAATAACGGTATCAAGAAAGAGAGGAAAGAGAGGTGGTCTTATGCCGCCCAGGGAAAAGACGCCTGCGGAAAAAGCAGCAGAAAAAGCCCGTATTCTGGACGCCGCCCTGGACATCCTTGCGGCCGACGGCTATGAGGGCCTGACCATGCGCCGCCTGGGGCAGAAAATCGGCGCCTCAGCCACCAAGATCTATCTCTATTTTGTCAACAAGGATGAGGTATATCTGTCGGTGGTGATTGAGGGCTACCGCCAGCTGTGCGACAGTCTGCGGCAGGCCATGGAAACCGTCTCCGGCGGGGAGGCTCAGTTTGACGCCTTCCTGCACACCTATCTGGAGTTTGCGTGGAGCCACCCCACCTTTTACGAGGTGATGGCGCTGAAAAAGGTCCCCATGCAGGCCGATTACGCCGGTACGGAGATGGAGGAGGTGGCCCGGCGGAAGTATGAGGCGGGGATGGAGGTCTTTACCCTCACCCGGCAGGTGATGGAGCACTATCTGAGCGACAAGGGATATACCCTCCAGGTGTCCCGGGACGCGGCGGCCTTCTCCATCATCGTATTTCTCAACGGGCTGCTCAATACCTACTACAACAGGCTGGCTCACACCGTATTTTCCGACCTGGATCAGCTGCTGGGCGACTGCATCCGGCTGCTGAAAAATTCCTTCCGCAACAGCGCGCTGTCGGAAGGGGACCAATTCCAAGGCAAATCAGGTGAATGAAGCATGACGGAGGAAGAAAAGATCTTTGCGGGGAAGATGTTCGATCCCCGGCGGCAGGAGCTGAAGGACCTGAAGCACAAGGCCCATGAGGCCTGCCGGAAGTACAATTCCATGGACGAGTACGACCCTGACCGGGGGGAAGTGATCCGGGCCATTCTGGGCCGGGCGGGCAAGGCCTGCTACTTCCAGGGCCCTGTCCAGTTTAACTACGGCTGCCATACCTTTATTGGAGAGAACTTTTTCGCCAACTTCAATTTGATGGTGATGGATGATGCCAGGGTATTCATCGGGGACAACGTGTGCTTTGGGCCCAACGTGTCCCTGATGGCCACCAACCACCCCCTGCCCGCCCAGGAGCGCACCGGCCTGGACGGGGAGGGCCGCACCACCATGGCGGAGTTTGCCCGGGAGATCCACATCGGCAGCGGGGTGTGGCTGGCCTGCAACGTGGTGGTGCTGGACGGCGTCACCATCGGGGACGGAGCGGTGATCGGCGCGGGCAGTGTGGTCACCAAGGACATCCCCGCCGGCTGGCTGGCTTACGGCAATCCCTGCCGCCCCATCCGCCCCATTACGATCGCCGACAGCAAACGGGAGCTGATCCTGGAGGAGGATCTGGACCACTTTGCCTGGAATCTTACAACATAAAAAAGTGCGCCGCATCTGCGGCGCGCTTTTTTCAGAAATTGCAGATGGATTTTACCTCTCTTTGGCGGAATGATTTGAGAAGTTATAGGAGAGCTTGCTATGGCACTGAATGCAAATATTCTGTTTGAGCTCCACGAAAACGAACTGCCGGAATATCCGCAGTTTCCCTTGACATTTGAAAAAGAAGGGCACCATTTTGAAGTGTTTAGGGCATACACAGATTGCTTGTATTCCGCGTATGGAACAAAATGGAATGGCAATGCTGCCGCATATAACGGCTCGTTATTTGTGGTTCAGGATCACCGCATCCGTCGGTTGTCTCCCCTTGAAACAGAGCGCCTGATGGGATTCCCTGATCATTACACCGATCTTCCGAAAGCAAAAAAGACCAACCGATACCAGAGCACAGGAAATTCTTGGGCTGTACCGGTTGTCCGCTGGATCGGCAATCGCTTGATTCACGAAAACAGGCTTGGAATTAATCTCGATTCCTTCCAATTTGCGTTATGCGCCCGTTCTGTCCGCATTTCCGATACCCAGGTTTTTTATGATTTTGGAAAAGACATTGTTCCTTTGGAGAACGGCTTGTCCTTGAATTGTTCTGCAACACCTGAGAACTGCACCTTTGCAGGAATGGACAGCATCGTATCTCCCGATGCGCCTGAAGATATTTATATTTCTCCCGTTGGTTGTTTTGGAATCATCCGCAGAAAAAAGGAACGGAATCTGAAAATCAATGCCCGGCTTGAGGAAGTGCTGCTTTCTATCTCATCCCAGATGTCCCCTGAAGAGATTGAAAAAAGATCCCGTGTGCAGCGCCGGGGACGTTTCAGCACACCAAATGAAGCAAAAGAGGCAGAGGTACAAAAATGTGCTGCCTGTGCAGGGGAATAAGAAACTCATAAAAATAGGGCTGGCACCTAAGGTGCCAGCCCTATTTTTTGATGTTTATGGATCAAAAACGGCGCTTCGCCGTCCGCCCCCTCCAAACAGGTTGTTGTACTGTATCTGCTGGTAGTCCTCAATGAGGGCGGCGTAGTCGTTGGTCTCCAGATGGCTGTGGGCCTGCCCGGCTGTGTCCATATAGCCCACAAAGGTGAGGGCAGGCAGCTGCTGCTGGAGCTGCCACAGATAGCCGTCGTACACCGTGCCCTCAATGCCGGCGTACCGCAGCAGATAGAGGCTCAAAAAGTTCAGACTGGTGATCTCCGGGCCCTCCTCCGGCAGGGGATAGTTGGCCCAGATCACAAAGGGCGTCTTATACTTGCCCATGTACTGATTCATGTTCATCTGGTCCTGGGTGACGCCGTAGGCCTTGTCCAGGAAGCCCTGCTCCACCGAGGGCTGGTGGTCGCCAAACATGAGGATGATGGTGGGTTCCTCCTGGTTCTGGAAATACTCCACCAGAGTGCGGAAGGCCTGGTCGGTCTTGTTGGCCAGGGTGAGGTACTGCTCGGCCTGGGGATACTTGCCCGGCTGGTCGGTGAGGGTGACCTGGGCGGGATAGTCCTCGGCGGTGTAGCTGCCGTGGTTCTGGATGGTGACGTTGAACAGGAAGAGGGGTTTGCCCTCCTCCTTGCGCTCAAACTCCCAGATGATCTGCTGGAAATCGGACTGATCGCTGACATAGCCGTGCTCCATGGTCTGGGCCACGTCCATGTCCTCCACACACTTGAACTGGTCAAAGCCCAGTTGGGGATAGGCCAGGTTGCGCTGCCAGGAGGTGCGCTCACCAGGGTGGAAGGCCAGGGTGTCATACCCCTGGGCCTTCAGCAGGGAGGCCAGAGAGGCGGTGGGCCCCAGCACATACTGCTGGTAGGGAATGCTGCCCGAGGGCAGGAAGGCCATGGTGTTGCCGGTGAGGAACTCAAACTCGCTGGCGCTGGTACCCGCCCCGAATACCGAGGTATAGGTGTGGCCGAAGATGGAATTGTCCAGGGAGCGGATGTAGTCGGTGACGCTCTCGCTGAGCTGCAGGTTGCCGTAGGACTCAAAATCGGCCCAGGACTCGTTCATGATGGCGATGATGTTGGGCTTTTGGACCGACACCGCCGCCGGCTCCAGGGCCTCCACCCCCTCCAGCAGGGTATCCACGTTCTCCGGAGAGTAGCCCTCCGGCTCTTCCACCTCCAGAAACTCGGTATTGCGGTAAAAGACGGCCAGGCAGCCGCCGGTGCGGTAGGCCCCCGCCTGATCCCACACGTCGGTCTTGACCCCCAGCTTCTCCAGCTTTTCCGAGGGTAGCAGGAACATGAGGCAGGCCAGCCCCGCCGCCAGACAGGCCAGCCGCAGGGGCAGGCGCTTCCGGGTGGTGAGCCGCAGCCGGGCCTTGCGCCGCTCCGGGTGGAGGAATACCACCAGGGCGGCCGCCAGAAAGATGGCGACTCCCATCTGCCAGGTGAGGAACAGGTGGTAGTTGCCCGCCACGCTGGCGGCGGTGCCCAGGGCGGAGAAATCCCAGGGCAGGATGGGGGTGCCCCGGAAGGTGTTGACAAAGCAGTTGGCGGCGCCCCAGGACCCGGCGGCGATGTGGATACCGATGGTGCAGGGGGCGATGCGCCCCACCAGGGCGCACAGCAGCCAGAACAACAGAGCCACGCACAGGGCGTTGGCCACCAGTACGGGGAAGGTCAGAGCAAAAGGATTGGCTCCGTATGTAAACTGCATGAGCCACACGGCGGTAAAGGGGGTCAAAAGCAGAAAGACCGCCTGCCACAGCCGGTCCTTGCGCAGCAGGGAAAGGATTTGTTCACGGTTCATCATAGTATGGTACTCCGGTCATTTGGGAAGATAGTGTGCCATTATAGCGCAAAAAGTTGGTCTTGTCAAAGCCGACCGGTGAAAAAGAAACGGAAAACGTCCCCCGGTACAGTTTGTACCGGGGGACGTGGCAGATTACAGCACCTTGGACAAAAATTCGATGGTGCGGGGCTCTTTGGGATTGGCGAAGAAGGCGTGGGGCTCGTTCTGCTCCAGCACATGGCCGCCGTCCATAAAGAGGACCCGGCTGCCCACTTCCCGGGCAAAGCCCATCTCGTGGGTGACCACCACCATGGTCATGCCCTCGTCAGCCAGCTGCTTCATGACTTCCAGCACCTCGCCCACCATTTCGGGGTCCAGGGCGGAGGTGGGCTCGTCGAACAGCATCACCTTGGGCTTCATGGCCAGGGCGCGGACAATGGCGATACGCTGCTTCTGGCCGCCGGAGAGCTGGGCGGGATAGGCGTCCGCCTTCTCCTCCAGGCCCACCCGCTTGAGCAGGGCGGTGGCGGTGTCGTCGGCCTCGGCCTGGCTCATCAGCTTGGTGCGGACGGGAGCCAGGGTAATGTTCTTCCGGATGGTCATGTTGGGGAAGAGGTTGAAGTGCTGGAACACCATACCCATCTGCCGCCGGATCAGGTCGATGTTGGTCTTGGGATCGGTGATGGCGGTGCCCTCAAAGGTGATGGTGCCCTTGGTGGGGGCCTCCAGCAGGTTGAGGCAGCGCAGGAAGGTGGACTTACCCGAGCCGGAGGGCCCGATGATGACCACTTTCTCCCCGGGATAGATGTGCTCGGAGATGTCGTCCAGCACCAGATGGTCCCCGAAGGACTTGGACAGATGTTTAACGTCTATCACTTTGACGCAGCCTCCTTTCCAGAATACCCAGCAGCCAGGTGAAGAGCATGACCATCAGAAGATAGATGATGGCGATGCCCAGATAGGGATACATCACATCGTAGGTCTTGCTGCCGATGGACTTGGCGGCATAGACCAGCTCCTTGCCGCCGATGGCGGAGATCAGAGCAGTATCCTTAAACAGGGTGATAAACTCGTTGCCCAGAGCAGGCAGGATGTTCTTAAAGGCCTGGGGAATGACAATAAAGCGCATGGTGTCCAGATAGTTCAGGCCCAGGGACCGTCCGGCTTCGGTTTGGCCGATATCCACGCTCATCAGGCCGCCGCGGACGATCTCGGCCACATAGGCGCCCGAGTTGATGCCCAGGGTGAGGGTGCCCACCAGGGTATATTCGCGGCTGCTTTTAAAGATGATAAAGCCCATAATCAGCAGCTGGACCATCATGGGGGTGCCGCGGATAATGGTAACATAGATTTTGCAGATCACGTTCAGTACGCCCAGGACGGGGTTGTGCCGGCCCAGACGCTGCTGATCGTGGGTGGTGCGGATTACAGCCACCACAACGCCCAGCACAATACCGAGGATCAGGGCCATGGCGGTGATCCAGAGGGTGGTCAGCACGCCGTCCAGGTAGAGCTGCCAGCGGGACTCCTCAAAAAAGGCCTTATAAATGCCCACAAAGGCGTCTTGCCACCAGGGCAAGTCCACGCCGTCTTTCAGCTGCTGTCCCAGGGACTCATAGAGTTGCGCCCAGTTCACAGAGATTCTCCTTTCTTACCTTCTGCCAAATACGACCCGAAAAAGGACGGCCCGAAGGCCGCCCTTTTCAGTTGAATACGGATTTGTCGTTTGTCTTAGCCCTCAGCGGGGATATACTTGTCGATGATGGACTGCACGGTGCCGTCCTCGATCAGCTCGGTCAGAGCGGTGTTGACGGCGTCCTTCAGAGCGGTGTTGCCCTTGGCAAAGCCGATGGCGTAGTTCTCGTTGGCGAACTCAGTGTCCAGAATCTTCAGACCGGGGTTGGCCTTCACATACTCCTGGGCGGGAGCGTTGTCGATAACCACACAGTCAACCTGGCCGTTCATCAGAGCCTGGATGGCAGCGGCGCCGTCGTCATAGGGGATCACGGCGTCCTCACCGTAGCCGCCGTTCTCGGGGGTGTCGGAGCAGTAGATGTAGCCGGTGGTGCCCATCTGGCAGCCGATCAGCTTGCCCTCCAGATCATCGATGGTGGCGATGTCGGAGTTCTCGGGAACAATGACGACCTGAATGCCGTTGGCATAGGTGTCGGAGAAGTCCATGACCTCCAGACGGTCATCGGTCACAGTGACGCCGGCCATGACGATGTCGCTCTTGCCGGTCTGCACAGCCTGCAGGGCGGCGTCAAAGCCCATGTTGTCCACGACCAGCTCCAGGCCCAGCTTCTGGGCGATGGCGTAGGCGATCTCCACGTCGATGCCCTCATAGCCGGTGCCCTCGTAGCCTTCGCCGTCGCCCACCATCTCATAGGGGGGGAACTGAGCGTTGGTGCTCATGATCAGCTTACCAGCCTCCACGGTGGTGAACTCGCCGGAGGCGGCGGGAGTCTCGGTGTTCTCAACGGAAGGGGTCTCGGTGTTGCCGGAGGGGGTCTCGGCGCTGCCGCTGTTGCCGCCGCCGCAGGCGGCCAGCAGAGACAGAGACATGACTGCGGTCAGGCCCATGAGGGCCAGCTTCTTGAAGTTCTTCATGATGTATTCTCTCCTATTCATTGCGTTTCACGCGATCCTCATTGCGTTCCTTGAATTAGGTGTCTCTTATTATACACCGTATGCAAATAAATGCAATATTTATTCATTCGTCAAACCCCACAAAAAACCTGGAAGTTTTCAGCCGGTCTCTCTCCGTGCCCGCAGGTGGGGGAAAAGAGTCACATAATGCTGTTATGTGAGAAAACAGGCCTGTTTTCAGCACCTGAAAGGGTTTACTTCCGGGAAAGTGATGTGGTATAATGACAGCGATATGTTTAGATATGGTTTTGAAAACCAGAAAGGAGGCCCACCTTGGAAGAGATCCGCGCATTAAAGGAGCGGCTGGAGGGGGAACGGCCGGTAGATTGGGAGGGTTTCCCCGATATCGGGCTGTATATGGACCAGCTTATCAACTATATGCCCCGCCAACTGATCCACTATGGAGAGGGGGAGGCCCTGACCTCCGCCATGGTGAATAATTATATTAAAGATGGGGCTATGCCCCGGGCGGAGGGCAAGCGGTACTCCCGCACCCACCTGGCCTACCTCACAGCCCTGTGCGCCCTCAAGCAGGTGCTGTCGGTGAAGGATGCCGGTCTGCTGCTGGCCGCGGCAGCTCAGGGGCGTGAGCCCAAGGAGCTGTACGAGCAGTTCCGCATGGAACTGGACCGGGCCCTGGACGTGACCGCCGGGTCCCTGGACCCCACCGCCGGGGAGGAGGACCTGCCCGGCCTGGCCCTGGCGCTGGCCCTGCGCAGCTACGCCGACAAGCTGGCCTGTCAGCGTATCCTGGAACTGCTGCGGGCCAAACAGCCCCCCAATGAAAAGGAAAAGAAGAAAAAAGACTGAATACCGCTCAGATTTTAACAACGATGGAGGTTCTCTGAACAATGGGAGAATATGTGATCTTGACCGACTCCTCCGCCGACCTGACCGCCGAGCTGGTGGCCGAGCTGGGGGTGGAAGTGATTCCCCTGTCCTTCACTATGGAGGATAAGACCTACTTCAACTATCCCGACAACCGGGACATCGACCCGGCGGATTTTTATGCCCGCCTGCGGGGGGGCGCCATGGCTACCACCGCCGCCGTCAATGTGGCCGACTATACCGAGGCCATGGAGCCCATTCTGAAGGAGGGCAAGGACGTGCTGGTGCTGGCCTTCTCCTCCGGCCTGTCCGCCACCTGCCATTCCGCCCAGATCGCCGCCGGGGAGCTGATGGAGCAGTATCCCGACCGGAAGGTGTATGTGGTGGATACCCTGTGCGCCTCCCTGGGTCAGGGCCTGCTGGTGTGGTATGCCGCCAACCTGAAAAAGCAGGGCAAGACCATGGAGGAGGTACGGGACTGGACCGAGGAGCACAAGCTCAACCTGTGCCACTGGTTCACCGTGGACGACCTCCACTTCCTCAAGCGGGGCGGCCGCATCTCCTCCGCCACTGCCGTGCTGGGCACCATGCTGTCCATCAAGCCGGTGATGCACGTGGATAATGAGGGCCACCTCATTAAGGTAGGCACCGCCCGTGGCCGCAATGCCTCCCTCAAGGCCCTGGTGGACCACATGGAGCAGACCGTGCTGGATCTGAAGGGTCAGTCCATCTTCATCAGCCACGGCGATTGCCTGGCAGACGCCCAGAAGGTGGCTGATGATATCCGGGCCCGCTTTGGGGTGGAGGATATCGTCATCAACTATGTGGGTCCCGTTATCGGCGCCCACTCCGGCCCGGGCACCGTGGCCCTCTTCTTTATGGGGAGTGAGCGCTGATGGAGGATATCAAGTGGCTGGAAGTGGTGCTGGACACCACCGAGGAGGAACTGGACGGCCTGTGTGCCCGGCTCACCGCCAACGGCGTCACCGGCTTCGCCATTGAGGATGAAGAGGACTTCAAGACCTTCCTGGAGCAGAACCGTCAGTACTGGGACTATGTGGACGAGGACCTGATGGAGCGGATGAAGGGTGTGTGCCGGGTCAAGTTCTATGTCACCGACGATGCAGACGGCAAGGCCCAGCTGGCGCGCTGGCTGGAGGGCATCGACAAGCCCTACACCACCGCATCCCTGGGGGACAACGACTGGGCACACTCCTGGCAGAAGTATTATAAGCCCATGACCGTGGGCGAGAAGCTGTGGATCGTCCCTGAGTGGGAGCGGGATCAGACCCCGCCGGAGGGACGCACTCCGGTGTACCTCAACCCCGGCCTCACCTTTGGTACCGGCAACCACGCCTCTACCCAGCTGTGCCTCATGGGGCTGGAGGAGTATGTGGTACCCGGCCAGCCGGTGCTGGATCTGGGCTGCGGCAGCGGTATCCTGTCCATCGCCGCCATGGCCCTGGGGGCCTCCACCGCCGTGGCGGTGGACATTGACCCTAAGGCGGTGGACGTGGCCTATGAGAACGCCGGGCTCAACGGCATCGGCAAGGACCGGTACACCGTCCGGGCGGGCGACGTGCTCTCCGACCAGGCTCTGGTGAAGGAGCTGGGCCAGCAGCGCTACCCCCTGGTACTGGCCAACATCGTGGCCGACGTGATCATGCCCCTGTCCGCCAAGGCGGGGGAGTGGATGACCGAGGACGGGGTGTTCCTGTGCTCCGGCATCATCGACACCCGCTCCGCCGAGGTGGAGGCCGCCCTGGAGCGCAACGGCCTGCACATCATCCGCCGCCGGGAGCAGAACGGCTGGGTATCCCTGGCCGCCAAACGGGCGTAATAAGAGGAAAAGGACGCACCGCAGCGCGGTGCGTCCTTTTGTTTTAGGGGTTTTATTGTAGAGAGCCATGATAGTTATAGTAGGCGGGTAAGGGCGGCCTTTATGGCCGCCCGCCGGTTTTCTGCCGGCATGAGTTCCCTCCAGAGTGAAAGGATTGCATTTTTTCCCGGGATATGATACACTTTTTCGGTACGATTTGAGGTCGCGCCCCGGGGAAAGAGGGCGTTGGGTACGAAAGGGAGTTTCGATGCCTGTGGGGACCTTGAATCAGGCAGACTGAAACGGAAAGGAAGTTTTGTACCCATGGAAATCAACGGCGAGCAGGTCAACGAGATCGTCAACTACGCCGACCTGGGCCTGTCCCCTGAGGTCATGAAGGCCATCGACAAGAAGGGCTACGTCCAGGCCACGCCGGTCCAGGCGGGCGCCATTCCCTATTTTATGGAGTGGAAGGACGTGATCGCCAAGGCCCCTACCGGCACCGGCAAGACCTTTGCCTTCGGCATCCCCATGGTGGAGCACATTGATCCGGACAACCAGGATGTGCAGGCCCTGGTGCTGGCACCCACCCGGGAGCTGGCGGTACAGATCCAGGAGGAGCTGCGGGACCTGTGCGAATTTAAGGAAGGGGTACGCACCGTGTGCCTCTACGGCGGCGCCCCCATCGACAAGCAGATCAACACCCTGAAGAAGCGCCCCCAGATCGTGGTGGCCACCCCCGGCCGCCTCATGGACCACATGAAGCGGCGCACCGTCAAGCTGGACAAGGTGGAGACGGTGGTGCTGGACGAGGCCGACCGGATGCTGGATATGGGCTTTGTCCGGGATGTCACCCGTATCCTGGACCAGCTGAAGCACCGGAAGAACCTGGGAATGTTCTCGGCCACCATCAGCCGGGAAGTGATGGACATCTCCTGGGTGTACCAGCGGGACCCCATTGAGATCACCGTCCGCCCGGTGGAGGAGTCCAAGCCCGACATCACCCAGTACCGCATCGATCTGGACGGCCGGGAGAAGAAGCTGGACACCATCGTGGCCCTCATCACCCACGGGGAGTACGAGCGGGCCATTGCCTTCTGCAACACCAAGAACATGACCGACCGGCTGGCCGGGCTGCTCCAGATGCGGGGCATTTCCTGCCAGGCCATCCACGGCGATATCCAGCAGCGGGTGCGGGAAAAGACCCTGGACAAGTTTAAAAAGGGCGAGATCAAGGTGCTGGTGGCCACCGACGTGGCCGCCCGTGGCCTGGACATCGACGACGTGGACGCGGTGTTCAACTACGACGTGCCTGACGAGATGGAGAACTACACCCACCGCATCGGCCGTACCGGCCGTGCCAAGCGCCACGGCGTGGCCTACACCTTTGTGGCCACCGTCACCGAGAGCGTCCGCATGGACGACATCATCCGCAACACCAAGGCGGAGGTCCAGCGGCTCAAGTACGATCAGGACGGCTGCCTCATGCTGGTGGAGCAGCAATAAATCGTTGAATGGGCGGCCTTTGGCCGCCCATTTTCCTGCTTCCGGGCCGGTTCGCCGGATTTCCCTTGCCAATTTCCGGAGGCCATGATATCATGTCGGCGAACTGTACTGGGATAAGATGATTTGCGGCACGAATTCCGTGCGGGTCCTGTCTGCCGCCTGAAAGAGAGAGGAGTGTTCCTATGGTAGAGATCCGTCCCTCCCGGCCCGGCGAGGCCCAGGCCCAGAAGGACCTGTGGCGGGCCGCCTTTGGGGAGGACCCCCGCTATATCGACTGGTTCTATGAATGCTGCTGGCGGCCGGAGGACACCCTCCTGCTGCTGGAGGACGGGAAGCTGGCCTCCATGCTGGCCCTGCTGCCTCAGACCATCCACCTACCCGGCGGCGGCACCGCCTCCGCCTGGTATGTCTACGCCCTGGCTACCGACCCCAATGTGCGCAGCAAGGGCTATGGCCGGCAGCTTCTGCTCTATGTGGACGAATTTTTGAAGGCCCGGGGGGCCGACTGTGTGACTGTGGTGCCCGCTGAGGCTGGGCTCTTTAAATTTTTCGGCATGGTGGGCTATCTGCCCGGCTTTTTTACCCGCAAGGTGGAGCTGCTGCGGAGCATGACCACGCCCGCCTTCCCGGAGGACAAGGTGGAACCCATCAGCCCGGCGGAGTACAACGCCATCCGGGAGGCGGCGCTGGCAGGCCTGCCCTTTGTCTCCTACAGCCAGGAGCTGATTCGCTATCAGGAGGGAATGGGCAAGATCACCGGCGGCGGCCTGTACCGCGTCACCGTGGGAGCGTTCCGAGGCTGTGCCGCCGCCGAATACCTGAACCAGGAGAGCGTCCTTTTTAAGGAATTGCTGCTGCCGCCGGAGCATATGCCCCGTGGTCTGGCCGCCCTGGCCGCCCGGATGCCCGGTCAGCGGTGCTTCGTCCGCACCCCGGCCCAGTGGGACGGGATGCAGGGCAGCTATCTCCAGCCCTTCGGCATGGTCAAGTGGTATGACCGGGAGAAGGGCGCCCTGTGGGGGGAGGAGACCCATGGCTATATGGGCCTGGGCTTTGATTGACCGGCTCCAAAACAGAATACAGCGTTCAAAGATGGGCGCGGACAGACGGGGGATGGTCCCTCATCTGTCCGCGTTTCTTTATCCTGGCATGGGTTTTGCAACCAGACGGTGGGGCAAGATTCAAAGCCGGGGTTTTGCAGGAATTCCGTTAAAATGAATATGCGGGGCAAAATCGTGAATATTTATAAGCGAATTTCATCGCATTAGCGAGAAAAAGTGTCGAAAAGCAGGCGATACAAGGGAAGAAAGCATCCGATGTCGAAGAATGAAATGGACAATTATGCAGAAAAGTGTCTTTCCGACAAGGACAGCTGCAAGATTTGACGGCGATTCCATCAAATTCAGGCGGCAGAACTCTTGACGGAAGGTGTTAATTACGATAAAATAAACAGACGTTTATTGTGGGGCATTCACGGAAAACGAACAGAGACTGGTATAGGAAGTGAAGAAATGGCAAAATATGTTTTGAAAAGAGTGCTGATGGCAGTGATCACCCTGTTCATCGTCATCTGCCTCACTTTTTTCCTCATGAACGCCATTCCGGGCAACCCCTGGCTGTCTGAGAAGACCCCATCTCAGGCCACCATCGATGCTCTGAATGAGAAGTACGGCCTGGATCAGCCGGTCATCGTGCAGCTGGGTAAGTACCTGGGCAACATTCTGCAGGGTGAGTTCGGCGACTCCATCAAGATGCAGAAGGACCGGCCGGTGCTGGACATCATCACCACCATGTTCCCCATCTCGGCCAGGATCGGCATCATCGCCATTGTGTGGGCTATTTTAGTGGGCGTCCCATTGGGCTGTCTGGCCGCATACAAACGAGGTACCTGGGTGGACAGCCTATTGCGCGTAATATGTACAATAGGTATCTCCATGCCGGGCTTCGTGGTGGCTACCATCCTGCTGCAAATATTTACCGGTGGTATTGAGGGCTTTAAGATATTACCAACGGTATTTGACGGCAGCTGGCAGAGCTATGTGCTGCCCTGTGCTGCCCTGGGCTTCTACCCCATGTGTTATCTGTCCCGGCAGACCCGTACCGCCATGCTGGACTCCATCAACCAGGAGTACATCAAGACTGCCCGGGCCAAGGGCCTGCGCAACAAGAAGATCATCTTCAAGCACGCCCTGCGCAACGCCCTGATCCCCGTCATCACCTATCTGGGCCCCCAGATCGCCTTTACCCTGTGCGGCGGCTTCGTGGTGGAGCAGGTGTTCTCCATCCCCGGTCTGGGCCGCTACTTCGTCCAGTCCATCCAGTCCCGTGACTATCCTATCATCATGGGCACCACCATCTTCCTGGCGGCCTTCATCATTGTGATGAACCTGGTCGTGGACCTGCTGTACAAGCTGGTGGACCCGCGGATCAATCTGAGCAAGGGAGGGAACTGAGTTGGCAGAGAAACGGAAAAAAGTGCTCGGCTCTCTTCAGCCGGATATTGAAGATATCCTGGATTGGAACAAGCTGCCGGAAGACGCCTTTCAGCCGGCCAGCGCAGAAGAGAAAGAGAGTTTTATTCAGGACCGCAAGAGCGTGTCCTATTGGAAGGACGCATGGCGCCGCCTGCGCCGCAACAAGGTAGCCATGGTGGCCATGGTCATCGTGATCCTGCTGGGCCTGTTTGCCTTCGTGGGTCCCCTGATCGTGCCCTACAGCTACGATGAAGTGATCCCCGGCGCCAACAACCTGCACCCCTGGCACTACTCCCTGGAGGACCAGGAGGAGCTGGCGGCGGCGCAGGACCCGGAGAAAGCCATTGAGCTGGCCCGGGCTGAGGCCGAGGCTGAGGGCCGCGAACTCAGCCGCATTGAGGAAGCTCAGATCCGCGCCAAAGTGAAGAGCGGCGGCGACGTGGACGAGCTGCGGGCCGAGCTGGGCATCAAGCCCAAGCTGTTTGGCTACACCAACGACGAGCTGCAGCGCATCGCCAACGGCGAGTCGGTTTTCCCCCATGTGTTCGGCTGCGATATGCAGGGCCGTGACATCATGGTCCGTACCATGATCGGTACCCGTGTGTCCATGATCGTCGGTATCTGCTGCGCCCTCATCGTGCTGGTCATCGGCGCCATCTACGGCTCCATCTCCGGCTACTGCGGCGGCAAGGTGGACGCCGTCATGCAGCGTATCGTGGAGATCATCTACACCATCCCCGAGGTGCTCATCATTCTGCTGCTGGGCGCCACGCTCAAACCCATTTTGGAGGACTTCCAAAACTCGGGCGACGGGTTCTTCCAGAACATGGTCACCATTCTGGGCCCCAACCTGATCGCCATCTTCATCGCCTTCGGTCTGCTGTACTGGGTGACCATGAGCCGCATCATCCGCGGCCAGATCCTCCAGCTCAAGCAGCAGGAGTACGTCACCGCCGCCCGTGCTCTGGGCGCCAAGGGCGGGCGCATCATCAAGCGCCACCTGCTGCCCAACTGCGTGGGCCAGATCGTGACCACCACCTTCCTGCAGATCCCCTCCGCCATCTTCACCGAGTCCTTCCTGTCCTTCCTGGGCATGGGCGTTTCCGCCCCCATGACCAGCCTGGGCTCCAT
This sequence comes from Flavonifractor sp. An52, assembly GCF_002159385.1. Classification (NCBI taxonomy): domain Bacteria; kingdom Bacillati; phylum Bacillota; class Clostridia; order Eubacteriales; family Oscillospiraceae; genus Flavonifractor; species Flavonifractor sp. An52. Next base: position 29,383 of record NZ_NFIB01000015.1, on the reverse strand, counting down.
GTGCTCCGATGGTCTGAGCGGCCTGCAGAGCTATCCCTATCGTTTGTTCATCCCCGCCATCATCCTGAGCATCCTGATCCTCTGCCTGAACCTGTTCGGCGACGGCCTGCGCGACGCTCTGGATCCCCGTCTGAAGAAGTAAGAAAGGAGGAGACACCATGGAAGAAAAACAGAAAACCGGCAAGCTGCTGGAAGTGAAGGATCTCCACGTCTCCTTCTTTACCCCCGCCGGCGAAGTCAAGGCTGTGGGCGGCATCAGCTATGACCTGAACTATGACGAAGTCATGGGCATCGTGGGCGAGTCCGGCTCCGGCAAGAGCGTGGAGGCCTACTCCATCATCGGCCTGCTCCAGTCCCCCGGCAAGGTGGTGGGCGGTTCCATCACCCTGGAGGGCGAGGACGTGCTGGCCAAGAGCAAGGAAGAGATGATCGACCTGCGCGGCAACAAGGTGGCCATGATCTTCCAGAACCCCATGACCTGCCTGAACCCCGTGTACACCATCGGCAACCAGCTCATCGAGGCCCTGAAGGCCCACGACAAGAAGGTCTCCAAGGAGGAGGCCGCCAAGCGGGCCATGGAGATGCTGGAGATGGTGGGCATCAACAACGTGGAAAAGCGGATGAAGCAGTATCCCCATGAGCTGTCCGGCGGTATGCGTCAGCGCGTCATGATCGCCATGGGCCTGATCTGCCATCCTCAGCTGCTCATCGCCGATGAGCCCACCACCGCTCTGGACGTGACCATCCAGGCTCAGATCCTGGAGCTCATGAAGGAGCTGCAGAAGAAGACCCACATGGGCATCATCTTCATCACCCATAACCTGGGCGTGGTGGCCGAGATCTGCGACAAGGTCTCCGTCATGTATGCCGGCAAGATGGTGGAGCAGGGCCCTGTGGACGACATCTTCTACAAGCCCGGCCACCCCTACACCATGGGCCTGCTGCGGTCCATGCCCCGTGTGGACGCCGAGAGCTACGAGCGCCTGATCCCCATCGAGGGTACCCCCGTGGATATGCTCAATCCTCCCGAGGGCTGCCCCTTCGCTCCCCGGTGTGAATACGCCATGAAGATCTGCCTGCAGAAGATGCCTCCCTATGTGGAGCTGGGCGACAACCACCGCTCCGCCTGCTGGCTGCGGGTGCAGGAGCAGATGGCCAAGGAGAAGGCCGGCCAGGCGGACGCCAAGCCCGCGGCAGAGACCGAGAACAAGGAGGCGGGCGACCATGAGTGAGAAGAATGATATCCTCGTTCAGGTAGACCACCTGAAGAAATACTTTGGCGTCAAGGGCCTGAAGGGCCCCGGCGTCCAGGCCGTGGAGGACGTGTCCCTGTTCATCAAGCGGGGCGAGACCCTGGGCCTGGTGGGCGAGTCCGGCTGCGGCAAGACCACCCTGGGCCGTACCATCCTCCAGCTCCATCCCCCCACGTCCGGCAAGATCGTCTATGACGGCGAGACCATCTTTGAGGGTGAGGACCCCTGGCAGAAGGACGAGAACGGCCAGCTGATCCACGTCAAGACTCCCAAGCCCAAGGCAGTCAATATGCTGCCCTACCGGCGGAAGATGCAGATCATCTTCCAGGACCCCTCCGCCTCTCTGGACCCCCGTATGACGGTGGGCGAGATCATTGGTGAGGCCCTGGATATCCACAAGCTGTGCCCCAACAAGAAGGACCGCACCGACCGCATCAAGGAGCTGCTTGCCCGGGTGGGTCTGAACACCGAGCACGCCAACCGCTATCCCCATGAGTTCTCCGGCGGCCAGCAGCAGCGCGTGGGCATCGCCCGCGCCCTGGCGGTGCGCCCCGAATTCATCGTGTGTGACGAGCCTATCTCCGCCCTGGACGTGTCCATCCAGTCCCAGGTGGTGAATATGCTGGAGGATATGCAGCAGGATCTGGGCCTGACCTATCTGTTCATCGCCCATGACCTGTCCGTGGTGCGTCACATCTCAAACCGTATCGGCGTGATGTATCTGGGTACCATGGTGGAGCTGGCGGAGAGCTACGAGCTGAACAAGAACCCCATCCACCCCTACACCAAGACCCTGCTGTCCGCCGTGCCGGTGCCCGATCCCGAGGTGAGCCGGACCCGTCAGCGTATCGTGCTCCAGGGCGATATCCCCTCCCCCATGAATCCGCCCACGGGCTGCCGGTTCCATACCCGCTGCCCCTACGCCACGGAGAAGTGCAAGGAGTGCGTGCCTCAGTTCAAGGAGCATTCTCCCGGCCACTACGCCGCTTGCCATCTGCTGGGCTGATTGGGCGAATGGGCCTGCCGCCGCATTGCGGCGTCCAAGCGTTTTGGGCTGTGCCCAAAACCTTGATGCCGGGCGAATTCACTTCGCCCGAGCAGATGAAAGAGAATGGGGTACCCGCCCGGCGGCCTGAGCCGGGTGGGAGGCATTCTCCCGGCCACTACGCTGCCTGTCACCTGCTGGGCTAAGGGAAAGCCGGGCCTGCACAGTAAGGACACTCAAGCGAAAATTGGAAAAAGGCGGCAGATTGCCGCCTTTTTTCGGAACCAGATAGAAATAAACTGAAGAGTTCGTAACAATTTTGAAACATTTTCTTTACACCTGTACCTGACCTGTGGTATAATACTTTCGCGTTACTTTAACGCACGAAAGGCCATGGCCTTTCGGCGCCCGCTGCGCGGGCGCCGGGGACCATCCCCATGTGTATCGCGCCCCAAGGCGTTATAGATACAAAAATGAGAAAGATGGAGGTCCAACCATGAAAAAGAGAAAGCTTGTCTCTCTGCTTCTGTCCGGGGCCCTCGTGTTCGGCCTGCTGGCCGGCTGCGGCGGCGGCACCAGCAACAGCAACGAGACTCCTGACGCTCAGAACAGCGGCACTCCCAGCAGCGAAGCTCCTTCCGGCGACGCTTTTGAGATGACTGTCAACATTGCTTCTGAGCCCCAGACCATCGATCCCGCTCTGAACAGCGCGGTCGACGGCGCCATTATGATCAGCCATATGTTTGAGGGCCTGATGCGCTGGGAGGATTCCGGCAGCGAGACCGCCGGTTCCGACGGTACCTGCACCAACGCTCAGCTGGGCTACGGCCAGGCCGAGAGCTATGACAAGACTCCCAACGAGGACGGCACCGTCACCTATACCTTCCACCTGCGCGACGGCATCAAGTGGTCCGACGGCAAGGACGTTACCGCTCAGGACTTCGTGTTCTCTTGGCAGCGTCTGGTCAACCCCGAGACCGCTGCTGACTACAGCTACATGATCGACTGCGTGGTCAACGCCAACGCCATCATCAACGGCGAGAAGGATCCCAGCGAGCTGGGCGTTAAGGCTGTGGACGACAAGACCTTCGAGGTCACCATCACCTCCGACCTGCCCTACTTCACCGAGATCTGCGCCTTCCCCGCCACCTTCCCCGTGCGTGAGGACATCGTGAGCAACGCTCAGTGGACCTACGATCCCGCTACCTATGTGTCCAACGGCGCTTACAAGATGACCAACCGTGTGACCAACTCCGAGATCGTCATGGAGCCCAACGAGTACTACTACAATGTGGATACCCTGGGTCCCCAGAAGATCACCTTTAAGCTGATGGAAGACAACAACGCCATGCTGAACGGCTTCAAGACCGGCGAGCTGGACTTCATCGAGTCCATGCCCACCGACGAGATCGCCGGCCTGATGGCTTCCGGCGACCTGAAGATCGTGGACTACATCGGCACCTACTATGTTTGCTACCAGACCCAGAAGGCCCCCTTCGACGATCCTCGCGTCCGTAAGGCCTTCACTCTGGCCATTGACCGTACCTACATCGTGAACGAGATCACCCAGACCGGTCAGGTCGAGGCTGGCGGCTTCGTGCCCGCTGGTGTTTACGACGCTGCCGGCGCCACCGGCGACGACTTCCGCACCGTGGGCGGCGACTACTACAAGCCCACCGACGCTGACTACGAGGCCAACTGCGAGGAGGCCCGTGCTCTGCTGGCCGAGGCCGGCTACCCCAACGGCGAGGGCTTCCCCGTTGTTGAGTACCTGTACAACACCGACGACTCCCACAAGGCTGTTGCCGAGGCCCTGCAGAATATGTGGCAGACCCAGCTGGGCGTGACCGTCACCCTGAACAACCAGGAGTGGGCCACCTTCCTGCAGACCCGTAAGGACGGCGATTACTCCATCGCCCGTAACGGCTGGATCGCCGACTACAACGATCCCATGTCCTTCCTGGATATGTGGCTCACCGGCGGCGGCAACAACGACGCTCAGTACTCCAACGAGGAGTATGACGCCAAGATCCAGGCTGCCAAGGCTTCTACCGATCCTGCTGAGCGTATGCAGCTGATGCACGAGGCCGAGGACATCATCATGGGTCAGGATTATGCTCTGTGCCCCCTGTACTTCTACACTCAGAAGTATATGCTGGCCGACGGCATCCAGGGTATGTACTATACTCCTCTGGGCTACTTCTTCTTCGACCACTGCACCCAGGGCTGATTTTCAGCCAAACAAACCGGGCGGAGCCATTTGGCTCCGCCCGGTTTTTGCTGGACTTTACAGCTCTAGCGTAGGGCTTGTGGACGTCCAATGTTTCAGCGCTGAGTAGGACGGCGGTTTACCCCCGCCGGCGATCCACGGCAAGGAACGGCGGGCCGGTGAGGACATGGTCCCTGCGGATGAAATGCGCCGCTCTGTAGGGGGCGAAGACCGAACCCGCCCGTTTGCCAGGGGATATCATTACCGCTGCGCTGCAAAACACACGCCCTCACTCCGGTGCGGCCTTACCGATGGAACGAAAACCCCCGGCGCACTGGGATGCCCAGTGCGCCGGGGGTCTTTGCTCAGATGCTTACCAGTTGCCGAAGGGGAAGTTGTAGTAGTAATTGCCGCCCTGCTGGGGTTGGGATTGCTGCTGCTGGCTGTTGTACTCCTCGCTCAGCTGATTCATGGCGTCCTGCCGCTCCTGGTTGTCCTCATCCAGGGTTACATTGACGGTGGAGGTGTTGCCGTCCCGGTAGATGGTGAAGGTGACGGACTCTCCCGCCTTGTGATCCTTCACAGCGCTCTGGAGCTGGGTCTCGGTAGATACCTGGGTGTCACCCACAGCGGTGATGATGTCGCCTACCTGGAGGCCGGCTTTCTGGGCGCAGGAGCCGTCCAGGATGGCCATGATCTCCACACCGGCAGGCACGCCGTAGCGCTGAACGCTTTCATCCACGGCGTTGATGAGCACGCCCACGTTGGGCTTGCCGGTGACATAGCCGTTCTCCATAATGGAGGTGACCATGTCCTTCACATCGTTGATGGGGATGGCGAAGCCCAGACCCTCCACAGAGGCCTCCGAGCTGGAGCTGGAGGACAGCTTGGCGGACACGATGCCCACCACCTGGCCGTACTTGTCAAACAGAGGGCCGCCGGAGTTGCCGGAGTTAATGGCGGTGTCGGTCTGGATCATGTTCATGACGGTGCCGTCGCTCATGGTGACCGAGCGGTCCTTGGCGGAGACGTAGCCGCCGGTGAAGGTGAAGGTCAATTCACCCAGAGGGTTGCCGATGGCGTACACATCCTCGCCCACATTGATGGCGTCCGAGTCGCCCAGCACCACGGGCCGCAGGTTGCCCTGGTCGATCTTCAGCACGGCGATGTCGTTCTCCTCCTCGCCGCCCACCAAGGTGGCGTCATAGCTCTTTCCGTCGGAGAAGAATACGGTGATGTCGCTGACGCCGTTGATGACATGGTAGTTGGTAAGGATGTAGCTGGTGGTGTCATTGGAGCTGATGACGAAACCGGAACCGGACACGGCGTTTTTAACGGTCTGGCCCCACACGTTGGTGGTCACGTTGCCGTTGACGCCCACCACCGACTCCAGGTTGGAGGCGTACACCTCTTCGGCGGAGAGGACGGTCTTGCCGTCCACGTTGGCCAGGGACACGGCGGTGGGACGGGTGCCCTCGTAAATGGTGGTGGAGTTGCCCCCGAAGCGGTTGACAGCCCACACGCCGCCGCCGCCCACCGCGCCGCCGATGATGGCGCAGCACAGGCCAACGGCAATCAGCTTACCCAATCCACCCTTCTTCTTTTCCTTGGGGGGTACGGCGTCATACACATGGAACTGATTGGTTTCTATGACGGAGTCACGGTCCTCGGGGGGCCGGTTATAATCACTGTAATACATAAACGGATCTCTCCTTTACCAGCGGATTTTGCGGTTTCCTTTGAACGAGTTTTAGAATACCCTGTAATTGTGGCTGAATTATGAAGAAAATGTGCATGATTTTTAAATTGTTCCCATCGATGGCAGGTTTGTGTCAGAAAAGGGCAAATAACAGGAAAAAGGGACGCATTTGCGTCCCTTTTTAAGTATTATCATTATTTTTCCAGAGCTTTTGTTACAGTGACTGCCCGGGCGCCGGGGCCAATATGGCAGGCCACCGACAGAGAAAGCGGGTCCATATGGATGGGATGACCGGGGAAAATAGCCTCCAGCTCTTCCAGCCACTCCTGGGCGTCGGCCCGGTCGCCGGTGTAGGCGGCGGCGATGTGGAGCTGCTCCGGACCGGAGAGCCCGGCAAACTCAGTCTCCATGGTGTGGTGGATGGCGTCGATCATGGTCTTTTTGGCGGCCTTCCAACCCCGGACCTTGGCGAAGGAGTCCAGCTTCTCGCCCTTGATCCGCAGCACCGGCTTGATGCCCAGCACGGCGCCCAGAGCGGCGGCGGCGGGGGTGCAGCGGCCGCCCTTTTTCAGATACTTCAGGGTGTCCACGGTGATGTAGATATCGGAGTCAAACTTGGTGCGCTCCAGATAGTCGTGGATCTCCTGGGCGGACTTGCCGGCCTGGGCCATTTCCAGAGCGTCCAGCACCGACTGGCGCTGGGTCACCGAGATGCGCTGGTTGTTGACCACAAACACCTTGCCCTCGTAGTCCTGGGCCAGCATCATGGCGGTCTCGCAGGAGCTGCTCAGGCCGCTGGACATGGGGATGTACACGATCTGGTCATAGTCCTGGAGGATCTTATCCCACAGGTCGGTGACGTCGCCGGGGGAGGGCTGGGTGGTCTTGACGTCGGCGTCCTGAGCCAGACGCTCATAGAACTGCTCCTGAGAGAGGGTGATGTCCTCCAGGAAGAGCTCGTCGTTGATATAGAAAGGCATGGGCAGAACAAAAATACCCAGTTCCTTGCCCTGAGCCTGGGTGATGCCGCTGTTGCTGTCGGTGGCAATGGCGATCTTACTCATAACGTACCTCACTTCATCAGATCTTTATGGTTGTGGTTCCGCCGGAGCCTGGGCTCCGCCGCGGAAGAAAGCGGTCAGTTTTTCCATACCCCGCGCCAGGGCGGAGGCCTCCTGATCGGTCAGGGCGGACAGCATCCGGTCGGTCAGACGGCGGTGAAAGGCCCGGTGCTGCTCACTGGCGGCCCGGCCCAGCTGGGTGGGCAGCAGGCGCACCGCCCGCCGGTCCTTCTCGTCCCGGCGGCGGACCAGATAGCCCTTCTTCTCCAGCAGCCCCACGGCGCAGGTCAGGGTACCCGCCGGCATCTGCCGGGCGGAGGCAATGGCGGTGGAGCGGTTGTCGCCCCCCTCGTCCACGGTGCGGCAGATGGCGTCAATGAGCTGTACCTCCCGCAGGGACAGATCCCCTGCCGCCAGGGTGGCCTCCTCCCGCTTCAGGATGTCGCCAAAGACGTCGGAAAGAAAATGGTTGATGATTTCGCTGGAATACTCCACTGAGGGCCTCCCTTCTGCGTGGCTTGTTTCGCAACTGAATTATACCGGATTGTAGAAAAATGTCAAGGGAATCCTTTGACAGTCAAAATAATTTCCACCGCCGGTGAGATTTGGGACAAGGCATACCCGGAGGAATGGGCGCATAGGGTAGAAGGGACCGAAAGGATCCCACATTACAGATGAGGATGGTGCGATATGAAAGGGCCGATCTTATGGAAACGACTGTTCCGCCGGAGTGCCGCTTTGTTCCTGGCCACCCTGGCGGTGTGGCTGCTGCTTCTGTGCGGCGGGGGCGCGGGGGCGCTGCAAAGCCTGGGGGAGAGCGGGGCCTTTGTGTCCACCGCTCTGGCGGCGGAACTGGGCAAGACAGGGGGCGACACCCTGGACAAACTGGACGGCTGGGACCGGCTGGCGGTGGGCCAGTCCCTGCTGCTGGCAGGCAATCAGGAGGCGGTGGCCCAGCATCTGGGACAAGAGGTGCCGGAGGAAATACAACTGCCGGCGGGACAGCCTGCTCAGGACCACGACGACCTGGTGGAAGAGCCTCAGACTACTACCGCGCCTTCGGATATCATCGCCCGTACCCTGATCCCCACCAGTCCTCAGGGCTACGATGTGGCGGGAGGGCTGTATCTCTATAACCGCACCGGGGAGTCCGTGGATCTGGCGGCGGCGGCTCAGGCGTCGGTGAACATCACCCTGCCCGCCGAGGGACCTCAGATCCTTATCATCCATACCCACACCACCGAGGCATACACCCCAGACGGCACCGACGTGTATACCCCCGACGGCGGGGTGGCCCGCACCCTGGAGGAGGAGGACAATATGCTGCGGGTGGGGGACGAGATGGAGCGGGTGTTCACCGAGATGGGTCTGTCGGTCATTCACGACCGCACCGTCCACGACTACCCCCAGTACAACGGGGCCTATACCCGCTCTGCCCAGACGGTGCAGAAGTATCTGGAGCAGTATCCCTCCATCAAGATTGTGCTGGACGTCCACCGGGACGCCCTGGCGGGGGAGGACGGCACGGTGTACAAGGCGGTGACGGTCATCGACGGGGTGGATACCGCCCAGGTGATGCTGGTCATCGGCCACGGTCAGGACGGCAGCAACCCCCACTGGATGGAGAATCTGGCCCTGGCCTGCAAGATCCAGAGCAGCATGAACACCCTCTATCCCACCCTGGCCCGGCCCATGACCTTCCGCTCCTCCAGCTATAACCAGGAGCTGTCTACCGGCTCCCTGCTGGTGGAGGTGGGCACCCACGGCAACACCCTCCAGGAGGCCCTGTCCGCCGCCCGGCTCTTCGCTCGCTCCGCCGGTCAGGTGCTGCTGGGCCTGAAGGAGCAATGACAAAAAAGCACGCCCTCGGGCGTGCTCTTTTGCGTCTCCAGCCGGCAAAGAAGAATTGCCCTTTTCCGAAAAATCACATATAATAGAACCACTGCGTAAAAACACAGAGGGAGGCAGACTATGATCTTAAACGTGCTGGCGGTAGGCGATGTGGTGGGGGAGAGCGGCGTGGAGTACCTGAACCGCCACCTCCGCAGCCTGAAAAAGCTCCATGAGGTCCACTTCACTGTGGTCAACGGGGAGAACGCCTCCGGCGTGGGCATCCTGCCCCGGCAGGCCCGGGACATCTTCGACGCCGGGGCCGACGTGATCACTTTGGGCAACCACACCTGGAACCGCATCCAGATCGCCGACTTTCTGGAGGACGACCGCTATACCCTGCGGCCCGCCAACTACACCAACCGGGTGCCCGGCCGGGGCTGGGGGGTGTACGACGGCCCTAAGGGCCTGCGGATCGGCGTGATGAACCTCATCGGCCGGTGCGAGATGGACAGCAACTTTGAAAACCCCTTCACCACTGCCGACAAGGTGCTGAAACGGATGGAAGGGGTGGACGTGGTACTGGTGGATTTCCACGCCGAGGCCACCAGCGAGAAGGGCGCCATGGGCTGGTACCTGGACGGACGGGTCCAGGCCCTGTGGGGCACCCACACCCATGTGCCCACCGCCGACACCCAGGTGCTCCCCAAGGGGCTGGGCTTCGTCACCGACCTGGGCATGACCGGCCCCGCCCGCAGCGTGCTGGGCATCCGGCCCGACCAGGCCATCAACCGCTTTCTGGGTGGCCTGCCCCGGCGGTTTGAGCAGGCGGAGGGGCCCTGTAAGCTGGAGAGCGTCCTCTTCTCCATCGATACCGACGCCCGCAAGTGCGTGGGTGTGGAGCGGCTGGACCTGCGGGACTGATGCCGCCATCCTTTTGGAAAGGAATATACATTTATGTTAACCATCATTCACGGGGCGGACTTTCATCTGGACGCCCCCTTTGCCGCCCTGCCCCCGGACAAGGCAAGGCAGCGGCGGGAAGAGCAGCGGCAGCTGCTGGACCGGCTGGCCGATCTGGCCCAGGAGGTGAGGGCCGATCTGGTGCTCCTCTCCGGCGATCTGCTGGACTCCAGCCAGACCTACCAGGAGACGGTGGAGGCCCTCTCCCGCACCCTGGGCCAGATCCAGGCCCCGGTGTTCATCGCCCCGGGCAACCACGACTGCTACGGTCCCCGGTCGGTGTACGCCAACACCGTATGGCCTGACAACGTACACATCTTTTCCACCGTGTCGGTGGAGTCGGTGGCCCTACCCCAGCTGGGCTGCACCGTCCACGGGGCGGCCTTCACCACCCCCCAGGCCGACCGCTCCCCCCTCATGGGCTTTACCGTCCCCCGGGACGGGGGCATCCACCTGATGGCCCTCCACGGCGACGTGGACGGCAAGGGCCGCTACGGCCCCATCGATCCCGCCGACATCGCCGCCAGCGGCCTGACCTATCTGGCCCTGGGCCATATCCATGCCTGCTCCGGGTTGCAGAAGGCGGGGGATACCTGGTGGGCCTACCCCGGCTGCCCTGAGGGCCGGGGCTTTGACGAGACGGGGGACAAGGGGGTGCTGGTGGTCACCGTGGGGGACGACCCCAGCGATGTCACCGCCCGGTTCGTACCCCTGGCCGCCCGGCGGTATGCGATCGTGGAGGCCGACGTCACCGGGGCGGACACCGCCGCCCAGGCCCTGGAGGAGGTGCTGCCGGCGGAGCCCTGCGGCGACTGTTGCCGCATCCTGCTCACCGGCCAGCGGTCCTTTGGACCGCCTGATGTGGCGGCTCTCACCGCCCAGGCCCAACCATACTACTACAGCGTCACCATCCGGGACCACACCAGACAGCTGCGGGACCTGTGGGAGCGGGCGGGGGAGGACTCCCTCACCGGCCTGGTCCTGCGCCAGCTGAAGGCCCAGGGCGGGCCGGAGGCTGAACTGGCCGCCCGGTTTGCGTTGGCGGCGCTGGAAAACGGGGAGGACCCCTGCCCATGAAAATCATTCGTATGAAAGCCACCTTCGGCGGCCTGGACCACCGGGAGCTGGAGCTGAAGGAGGGGCTGAATATCATCGAGGCCCCCAACGAGGGGGGCAAGTCCACCTGGTCGGCCTTCCTGCGGGCCATGCTCTACGGCATCAACACCAAGGAACGGGACAAGCAGGGCTACATCGCCGAAAAGAACCGCTACCAGCCCTGGAACGGCGGGGCCATGGAGGGCGTGGTGGAGCTGGAGTGGAAGGGGGAGCAGATCACCCTTCGCCGTGGCCCCAAGGGCAACACCCCCTTCGGCAAGTTTGAGGCGGTGTATACCGACACCGGGGAGCCGGTGGGATACCTCACCGCCGATAACGTGGGGGAGACCCTCATCGGCGCGCCCAGAGAGGTCTTTGAGCGCTCCGCCTTTGTGTGCCAGGGAGGGGCGGCCATCGACGGCGCTCCCGCCCTGGAGGCCCGTATCGCCGCCCTGGCCTCCAGTGGGGAGGAGGACGTGTCCTACTCCCAGGTGGAACGCCGCCTGCGGGACTGGCTCAACCGCCGCAAGCACAACAAGACCGGCCTCATCCCCAAGCTGGAGGAGGAGCTGGCCGGCAACGATGAGATCGCGGGCCGTCAGGCCAAGGCCTTCCGGCTGGCCCAGGAGGCCCGCCGGGAGATGGACAAGCTCCAGACCGAGCACAAGCGCCTCCAGGCCGAGCGGGACGCCCACCTGGCCCGGGCCATGGCCGCCCGCCGCCAGCGGTGGGAGGAGGCTCAGAGCGCCCTGGAGGCGGCCAGGGGACAGGTGGACACCATCGAAGCAGAACTTAACCGCTATGGCACGCCTCCCGACAAGGCCACCCTGCAAAAGGCCCAGGGGGAACTGAACCAGCTCAACGCCCTCCACACCAGTCGCAAGCAGGCGGAGGAGCGGCTGGAACAGGCTCAGGCCCAGGAGGCGGAAGCTGCCGCCGCTGCGGTGGACCCCCTGTTCCCCGATATGACCCCCGACCAGGCCTGGGAGCAGGCCAGCGCCGACGCTCAAACAGCGGGGGAGGTTCCCCGCTGCGGCGGACTGTATGCCGGGGGCGCCGTTGCCCTGGTGCTGGCCGCCGGGTCGCTGGTGCTGGCCTTTACCGGAGTGCTGCCTGCCCTGTGGATGGGCGGCGCTGCCTGCGGTGTGCTGGCCGTGGCGGGCGTGGGCCTGTTTGTGTCGGCCGCCCTGCGGAAAAAGCGGGCCGGGACTCTGGCGGCGGAGCTGCTGGAGCGCTATGAGGCGGAGGACCCCCAGGGTATCCTGAACCGGGCCAGCGCCTACCGGGAGGCCTGTGTGGTGGCCGGACAGGCCGCCAAACAGCGGGAGGAGGCCCAGCAGGCTCTGGACGCCCTGCTGGCCCAGGACGAGAACACCCGCAAGGTCCTGCTGGAGCTGGTCCACCCCTTTGCCCCCACGGTGAAGGATACCTTCGGCGTGTCGGCGGCCATCTCCCGTGCCCTCCAGCTGGAGGAGCGGCTGGCCACCGCCCAGGTGAAGCTGGAGGGGGCGGAAAAGCTGGCGGCCAGCCTGCCCCGGCCCGAGCCGGTGGCGGCCGACCCCGGGGTGGAGCCCCGGTTTGACCCCGCCGGGACGGCGGCCCGGCTCAACGCGGCGGAGGGGGAGCTGTCCCGGCTCCGCAGCGGCCTGGCCATGGCCCAGGGCGAGCTGAACACCCTGGGCGATCCGGCGGAGCTGGAGCTGCGTCAGGAGGAGGCCCGGGAGGAGCTGGAGCGGCGGCAGACCGAGCACGCCGCCTTGGAAACCGCCCTCAAGGCTCTGGACGCCGCCCACGCCGGCCTTCAGGCCCGGTTCTCCCCCGCCCTCAACCATCTGGCGGGGGACTATCTGGCCAAGCTCACCGGCGGCAAGTACGACAAGGTGTCCCTCACCCGGCAGTTTGAGGCCCTGGCCGAGGAGGCCGGCGGCCTCCAGTCCCGGCGGGCCCTGGCCCTGTCCCAGGGGACGGCTGACCAGCTCTATCTGGCGGTGCGGCTGGCGGCCTGCAAGCTGGTGCTGCCTCAGGAGGAGCCCTGCCCCCTGGTGCTGGACGACGCCCTGGCCAACTTCGACGACAGCCGCATGGCCCTGGCGCTGGAGTGCCTGGAGGAGCTGGGGGAGGAGCGGCAGATCCTGCTCTTCACCTGCCACAGCCGGGAAAGAGCCTGGCAGGAGGGCCGCTGACGCGAATTTCCCTTGCAATCGGGGGAAATTGCTACTATAATCAATCTATCAAAAATCGCTCCGGCTAAAGGATTCGGAGGGAAAGATAGTGTGAAAGAAAACCGTCAGGGTTGTCTTTCGCGTCCAGTCAAACACTTTTTGAACCTTCAAAAAGTGCTGAGCTTGCCGAAAAGACCTTTTCGGCAAGCTCTATAATGTGGCATATTCCAAGCATATGGAGCTGATGGCATTGGCAAAAGAAAAGACCCAGGAGCAGGAGCTGGAGGGGAAGGACGCCCTGAAGGTGGACCTCTACTTCTGGTTACAGGCCCTGGTGATGGTGCTGGTGGCCCTGATTCTCATCTTCACCTTTGTGGGGCGCATCATCGGCGTGGTGGGCTCCTCCATGTACCCCACCCTCCACGACGGGGACCTGCTGCTGTTACAGAGCATCGGCTATACCCCCAGGCAGGGAGACGTAGTGGTGCTCACCAAGGAATTTGACGCCTCCGAGGGCCCCATCGTCAAGCGGGTCATCGCCACCGGCGGTCAGCACGTGGTCATCGACTACGACGCGGGCACCGTTACCGTGGACGGCGAGGTGCTGGACGAGCCCTATATCAATCCGGAGGAGGTCATGCGCCAGCCCGGAGGGGAGACCCTCACCGACGTGGTGGTGCCCGAGGGTTCCATCTTCGTCATGGGCGACAACCGCAACCACTCCTCCGACAGCCGGGATGTGACCCTGGGCACGGTGGACGAGCGGTATGTGCTGGGCCGGGCCCTGTGGGTGATCCTGCCCTTCCAGGATTTCGGGCCCATCGCCCACGGCACGGAGGCATAAATGCAGAAAAAGGGCCTGTTGCAAAATAGCTGTTTTGCACAAGCCTGTCATTGCGAGCCAGTGCGCACACTGGCGTGGCAATCCGTTTCCTCGGCAAAAGGGGCGGATTCCCACGAAAAACGGCCGCCCACCGGGCGGCCGTTTTTCTCGGAATGACGGGTCTTTGTACGAGCTGCGCATTTTGCAACAGGCCCTTTTTGCATCTGTCAGAACAGCCAGAACAGCAGCTCCTCCGACAGGGTCATGCCCACCTTGCGCTGGAGGGCCAGGGAGGGGTCGTTGTCCGCCCACACCTGCCCGTAGGGGTATATCCCTCGCTCCAGACAGGAGGCGGTCATGGCCAGCAGCAGGGCCTCTCCAATGCCCCGGCGGCGGTATTGGGGCAGTACCTCCAGCATCCCCATAGACCCTTCGATGTGGGTGGCGATAAACCCGGCGGGCTGCCCGTCCACAAAGGCCCCCAGCATCCCCCGGTCGATGGCATCCTCCATGTAGGAAACTCCGCCGAAGGAGTGGCTGTAGTGCTCCTCCGTCCACACCGCCCAGCTGCGGTCCAGCCACCGGAGCTCTCCGTCAAAAGAGGGGACTACCGGCGGCTGGGGGGCCAGCCAGGCCGACTGGCGGCAGATCTGTTCGGTCTGAAAGCCGAAGTGGGCGGCCAGTTTATCCTTGTACCACATCTGATGGCCGGTGAGGATGACACACCCATCCAGCATGGGGAGCATCTCATCCAGGGCGGCGGGGGTTTCCGCGTCCAGGAACCACACCTCGCTGGGGGGATCGTAGAGCAGCACCCCGTCGGGTCCTGCCCGGCGGATCTGGGCGGTTCCCCGGCGGAGCACCTCCAGCATATCGATGTACAAAAGCCGGTTGCCCGACAGCCGGGCCAGGGCGGTCTCTTTCTGTGTCATGCCTTTCCTCCTCGGTACAGCGGCAGGGAGATGATGAAGCTGGTCAGCTTGCCGTTGCTTTCGCAGCGGATGGAGCCGCCGTGGAGCTCCACGATCTCCTTGGCGATGGCCAGACCCAGCCCCGCCCCGCCGGTGCGGGTGGAGCGGGCGGCGTCCAGCCGGTAGAATTTCTCAAAGATGTTGGCCAGCTCCCCCTCGGGGATCTCCAGCCCTTCGTCCTGAATGGTGATTTCTGTGTAGGAGCCCATGGCCTTGGCTACTACATCCACCGTGCCCCCGGGGATGGAGTAGCTCACCGCGTTGCGCAGCACGTTGTCGAATACCCGGGCCAGCTTGTCCGGGTCCCCCCGCACCACCAGGTGGGGTTGGATGTCGGCCACGCAGGTGAGGTTCTTTTCGGCAAAGAGGGGGTAGAATTCGTCGGCCAGCTGCTCCAGCAGCATGGACAGCTGGATGGGCACCTTCTCCCCCGCTCCGCTGTCCAGGTCCATTTTGGTGATATCGAAAAACTCCCCCAGCAGCTCCTCCAGCCGCAGGGCCTTGTCCAGGGCGATGCCGGTAAATTTGGCCCTCTGCTCCGGGGCCAGGCCGGGGTCGTCGTGGAGCAGGGTCAGATAGCCTACCACCGATGTAAGGGGGGTCTTGAGGTCGTGGGCCAGAAAGGCCACCAGATCCCCCCGGCGCTGCTCCGCCTCCTGGGCGGCCCGCTCCCGGGCGGCCAGCTGGCGGCGGATGACGTTCAGGTCGTCCTGGATGGGGGAGAGCTCCCGGGGAAGGACCACCGGGTCCTCCCGCTCCTCCACCAGGCGGCGGGTGGCCGCCCGGATGTCCTCCAGCCAGTGGGTGAACCGGCCCATGGCCAGATAGAAGGCGATGAGCATGAGCACCATGATGCAGACGGTGAGGATCTCCTGCTTATTGTCCCGGATCAGGATCTGATAGAGGTGGGCGGCATCCTCCGGGCTTTGGCCGAAGAGGGTCTGGGCCGCCCACAGGAAGAACCGGGCGAAGGGGTCCTGAAGCACCCCGTCCACCACCACCTCCAGCAGGAAGATGCCGGCGGCTCCGGCGATGAGGGTGCCCACAATGACCACCAGCAGCATTTTCAGTTTGAGGCGGGTGTATTTCCCTTTCATGCGGGCCCCTCCTTTTCCTGGGCGTGGCGGCGGGCGGCGGAGCGCTTGGCGAACCGGCCCACCGACCAGGCGCCGCCCAGCAGCAGCACCTCCAGGAAGGAGGCGAACCGCCACAGCACCATACCTACTGCCAGATGTTCCCCGAAGATGGGGCCCATGAACAGATAGAAGCTGCCCTCCGCGCCGCCGGCATTGCCAGGCAGCATGATGATGCGGGAGAGCACCATCACCAGGCACTGTACCATCACCAGCTCCCAAAAGGAGAAGCCGGTGAGTCCCAGCCCCCGATAGAGGAAGAAGGGGATGGAGAACAGGGCGGTAAGCTCCACAAACATCCCGGCGTACAGCCAGACCAGCAGCCGTTTGTTGCCCTGGAAGGCCCCCAGCTGCTGGCAGAATTCCTCCACCTTGTTCATGCCCTTGTCCACCATGCCCTCCTTGGCCATCACCTTCCAGTGCCGGGACAGGAAGGTGAGGATGCCTCGGATGAGCCGCTGGATGGGGGCGGGACGGATGGCGGTAAAGACCGCCAGGCCGCACAGGAAGAGGTAGAGGGCGATGAGCACTCCGGCGCCGGCTACGGCGGGGCCCAGGCTGGCCTTTCGCCAGATCAGCTCATAGGCCAGGGCGGCCACGGCATAGCCGGTGTACACCATGGTGTTGGCCACCGCCTTCCAGGTGTAGATGGAGGCGGTGTAGGTGGCGGACATCCCGGCGTCGTACATCAGCTTGAGCTGGACGGGGGCTCCGGCGGGGCCCAGCTTGTAGTAAAATTCCCCGATATAGGCCGCGTCAAAGCAGCCGGTCAGCTTCATGGGGCAGCCGGCGGCCTTGCCCATGCCGTAGAACAGGATGGCGTCCACGCTCTCGCTGAAGGGGATGCACAGGGCGGCCAGCAGCAGCCAGCCGGGCTGCACCTGGGCCACCAGGGCCCGCAGGTCCATGGTACGGGTCACATGGACCACCAGAGCAATGAGAATGACGCCGCCGATGCTCAGACCCGCGATGGAGAAAATGCGGTTGAACAGGGCGGCCTTGCTATGCTTTTTCGTAGCCTTCCCTCCATTCTAATACGCCAGGCGCAGCACGCCGCCGCAGGCGCAGCGGTAGCGCTCCGGGTGGGCCACCAGGGGGGAGCGGCGGGCGCGGGGGAACTGCCGGCCGCACTTGGTACACACCACCAGATGGCGGATGGGACGGATATCCTCCACCCCCAGCTGGTCACAGGTGCCGGTGCGGGAGATGGTATAGCCGTAGGCGGCGTTCATCTGCCCGGCGTAGGCCTTCCATCGGACGCCGTGGTCCCGGCAGCCGGGGCAGGTGTGGAGCACCTCGTGGGCCAGGGTCTGGAGGCAGGCCTCCTCCGGGGCTTCCAGCAGCCGCTGGGCCAGCTCGATGCGGTAGCTGCCGTCGGCCTGCCGGATGCAGCAGCCGAACCGGGTCACCGCCCGGCGGTTGAGGCGTACCTGGGGGAGAATATGGGGAGAGACCGGGATGCCCAGAGCCTTGGCCTGGGCGACCACCCGGGCCAGCAATGTATCTGCGTCGTGCATGGAACAGCCCTCTCTCTCTGGAAGAATCAGAATTGTAGACTTATATTGTACCACTGTTGGCGGGAAAAGTCACCACCGGCGCCTCGGCCCGGCCCATCTTATGATTTTATTACATTTTTTCCGCCAGCTTGACGAAAATACGGCCGGACCGGTATAATCGAGACAAAAGGAGGGATGGCTATGGAGGCCAACATTCTGGTGGTGGACGACGAGCCCGAGATCGCCGATCTGGTGGAGGTCTATTTGCAGAGTGAGGGCTGCACCGTCTACAAGTGCAACACCGGCACCCAGGCCCTGGCGGTGGTGAACAGCCGGTCGGTGGACCTGGCCATCCTGGACGTGATGCTCCCCGATATCAGCGGCTTTACCCTGTGCGGAGAGATCCGCAAGGACCACCATTTCCCGGTGCTTATGCTCACCGCCAAAGCGGAGGACATGGACAAGATCACCGGGCTGACCATTGGGGCGGACGACTATATCACCAAGCCCTTCAACCCCCTGGAGCTGATGGCCCGGGTAAAGGCCCAGCTGCGCCGGTATACCCGCTACAACGAGGCGGACAAGGGGGACAGCAAGGACATTCTGGACTTCAACGGCCTGGTCATCAACCGCGCCACCCACGAGTGTACCCTGTACGACAAGGAGCTTAACCTCACCCCCATCGAGTTTGACATCCTGTGGATGCTGGCGGAAAACCGGGGTCAGGTCATCTCCGCCGAGCGGCTCTTTGAGAGCGTGTGGGGGGAGAAGTACCTGGACCGGAACAACACCGTCATGGTCCATATCCGCCGCCTGCGGGAGAAGATGGGGGAGCCCTCCCGCAACCCCAGATTCATTAAAACGGTATGGGGCGTGGGATACAAGATTGACTGAATCCTCCGTCCCCTCGGAGAGCGGAGGGGGGCCGCGGGGGGAACTGGTTCCCGCCCGCGAGCGCGGCTTGGCGCTCTGCGCCGGACTTCCCGCAGGAAGTCCCCGCGCTTGTGTAGGCTACAAGATCGACTAAAAACCCCCGTCTGAAATTTTTTGAAAAAATTGCGAAAAAGCTGTTGACAAAACGGGACACTTCGGATATACTATCTCTTGCCCTGTTCGTCCGGGTGCAAATGGCGGCATAGCTCAGGTGGCTAGAGCATACGGTTCATACCCGTAGTGTCCCCGGTTCAAATCCAGGTGCCGCTACCAGACCCAAAAGACGGCACGTGCCGTCTTTTGGGGTCCCTTTTCCGAGCGTTCGGCCCGCTTGGGCAACATGGCCCGTTGGTCAAGTGGTTAAGACACCGCCCTTTCACGGCGGTAACACGAGTTCGAGTCTCGTACGGGTCACCAATATGGAGGCGTAGCTCAGCCGGTAGAGCACTTGCTTCACACGCAAGGGGTCACAGATTCGAGTTCTGTCGTCTCCACCACCAAAAAAGACATCCGTTTGGATGTCTTTTTTGTTTTGTTTGCAGAAGTCCGTCCGCTTGACAAAGCGGGGATGCTCATGCTATAAAAATAATATCATATGACTGACGGATAATGTGGAGCCTACCACATGGAGTATGATAGTAAAAAGCCGACCGTCTGGGCGAGAGAAGCCCGGACTGTCGGCTTTTCTTCATGCAAAAAGGAGGTATGGTTCCCTATGACACAGGGGAGGGTCCACTCCCTGGAATCCATGGGGCTGGTGGACGGCCCCGGCATCCGCACGGTGGTCTTTTTGCAGGGCTGCGCCCTGCGCTGCCGCTACTGCCACAACCCGGACACCTGGGCTGTGGACGGCCCGGCGGAGACGGTTACCACCCGGCAGCTGGTGGAGCGGCTGGTCCGCTTCAAGCCCTACTACGGCAGCACCGGCGGGGTCACATTCTCCGGCGGGGAGCCCCTGCTCCAGCCGGAGTTTCTGGCCCAGTGCCTGGCGCTGTGCCACGAGGCGGGCATCCACACCTGCCTGGACACGGCGGGGTGCGGCCTGGGGGAGTACGAGGCCATCCTGGCCCACACCGACCTGATCCTGCTGGACGTGAAGCACTACACCCCCGAGGGCTGGCGGCAGGTCACCGGCAGTTCCATGGCGGCCTTTGACCGCTTCCTGGAGCAGGCCCAGCAGGCTGCCGTCCCCCTCTGGGTCCGCCATGTGGTGGTGCCCGGCCTCACCGACGGGGAGCCCCACCTTGCCGGGCTGGAGGCCTATCTGAAGGGGCTGAAGCACATCCAGCGGGTGGAGCTGCTGCCCTACCACACCCTGGGCGTCCACAAGTATGCGTCCCTGGGCCTGCCCTACCCCCTGGAGGGGGTGCCCCCCATGGACGGGGCGGCCCTGGAGCGCTGGAATGAACGCCTGAACCGCACCTGCGTTCAGGCCTGAGAAAAGGAGTCGTCATATGAGCATTGATGTAAATTGCACCGCCTGGCAGGGGTTTCGCACCGGCGAGTGGCGGCATTTGGTGAATGTCCGTAATTTTATCCAGAAGAATTACACTCCGTATTCGGGAAATGGGGATTTTCTGGCCCCTGTTTCCACAAAAACGGCGGCAGTGTGGAAAAAAGCCGAGGCCCTCATCATCGAGGAGGTGAAGAAGGGCATCATCGATGTGGAGACAAACGCTGTCTCCGGCATCGACAACTTCGCCCCCGGCTACATCGATCAGGAGAACGAGGTCATCGTGGGCCTCCAGACCGACGCCCCCCTCAAGCGCATCGTCAACCCCTTCGGCGGCATCCGCAACGCCACCTCCGCCCTGGAGCAGTACGGCTACCAGCTCAACCCGGAGATCGAGCGCCACTTCCGCCTCTACCGCAAGACCCACAACGAGGGTGTGTTTGACGCCTACCCCAAGCGCACCCGCCTGGCCCGAACGGCGGGCCTGCTCACCGGCCTGCCCGACGCCTACGGCCGGGGCCGCATCGTGGGCGACTACCGCCGGGTGCCCCTGTACGGCACCGACTTCCTCATTGAGGAGAAGAAAAAGGACCTGGACATGATCGACGGCCCCATGACCGACGAGCGCATCCGCCTGCGGGAGGAGGTCCAGATGCAGATCCGGGCCCTGGAGCAAATGGCCTCCATGGCCGCCAGGTACGGCTGCGACATCACCCGCCCGGCGGAGAACGCCCATGAGGCGGTACAGAACCTGTATATGGCCTACCTGGCGGGCATCAAGGAAAACAACGGCGCCGCCACCTCCCTGGGCCGGGTGTCCACCTTCCTGGATATCTACATCCAGCGGGACCTGGACAACGGCGTGCTGGACGAGCAGGGGGCCCAGGAGCTTATCGACCAGTTTGTTATCAAGCTGCGGTTGGTGCGCCACCTGCGTACCCCGGAGTACAACGAGCTCTTCGGCGGCGACCCCACCTGGGTCACCGAGTCCATCGGCGGCATGGGAGTGGACGGCCGCACCCTGGTGACCCGCAACTCCTTCCGGATGCTCCATACCCTCACCAACCTGGGCACCGCCCCCGAGCCCAACCTGACGGTGCTGTGGAGCCCCCATCTGCCCAAGGGCTTCAAGGACTACTGCGCCAAAATGAGCATCGACACCGACTCCATCCAGTATGAGAGCGACGAGCTCATGCGGCCCATGTACGGCGACGACTACTGCATCGCCTGCTGCGTCTCCGCCATGGCGGTGGGCAAGCAGATGCAGTTCTTCGGGGCCCGGGCCAACCTGGCCAAGAGCCTGCTGTACGCCATCAACGGCGGCGTGGACGAGAAGAAGGGCATCAAAGTGGTGCCCGACATCCAGCTGGACACCGACGAGGTGCTGGACTACCCCAAGGTGCTGGGCAACTATAAAAAGGTGCTGTCCTATGTGGCGGAGCTCTATGTGGATACCATCAACATCATCCACTATATGCACGACAAGTACGCCTACGAAAGCAGCCAGATGGCCCTCCACGACACCCTGGTGGAGCGGCTGGCCGCCTTCGGCGTGGCGGGCTTGTCCATTGCCGCCGACTCCCTGTCGGCCATCAAGTTCGCCAAGGTGCGCCCCATCCGCAATGAAAACGGCATCGCCGTGGACTTCGCAGTGGAGGGGGACTTCCCCAAGTACGGCAACGACGACGACCGGGTGGACGACATTGCCGTGGAGCTGGTGTCCTACTTCTCCGCCGAGCTGAAGAAGCACCCCCTGTACCGGAACGCCATCCACACCCTGTCCGCCCTCACCATCACATCCAACGTGATGTACGGCAAAAAGACGGGGGCCACCCCCGATGGCCGGAAGGCGGGGGAGCCCTTTGCCCCCGGCGCCAACCCTATGCACGGCCGGGACAAGAGCGGCGCTCTGGCCTCCCTCAACTCAGTGGCCAAGATCCCCTACCGGGCGGTGTGCCAGGACGGCGTGTCCAACACCTTCTCCATCGTGCCCTCCGCCCTGGGCAAGAGCCAGGGGGAGCGGGTGGACAACCTGGTGCATATTCTGGACGGCTACTTCCTCCAGGGGGCCCACCATCTCAACGTCAACGTGCTGAACCGGCAGCTGCTGGTGGACGCCATGGAGCATCCCGAGCAGTATCCCACCCTTACCATCCGGGTGTCTGGCTATGCGGTGAATTTCTCCCGCCTGAGCCGGGAGCAGCAGCTGGAGGTCATCAAGCGCACCTTCCACGAACAGATGTAAAAAGACCGTAAAAAAACCGCCCTGCTTCGGCAGGGCGGTTTTTCGTTCATTAGAAGTACTTCTTGATGCCTTCGGTGGCCAGAGACTCGTCAGCGCTGATGGTGACGGTGAACTTGATATTGTTCTTCTCGGAGAAGCTGTTCAGCCAATCCAGGAACTCCTCAACCGCGTGGTCGGTGACGTCGGCGGTCACGATCTTGGTCAGGCTGTCGATGAACACATGGGTAATATCGTAGTTGCCGGCATAGAGGCCGCTGATGAAGCCCTTCATAAAGTCGAAGTTGCAGACATCAAAGTGGCTGGCCTCAACCAGGCGAATCTTATAGTGAATGTCATAGGTCAGCTTGGGGCCGCGCTCAATGCAAACGACGTTGCCATTCTCGCTGTGAACAGCGGAGTTAATGAGCTCGATCATCTGCTTGGTCTTACCGGTGCCCTTGACCCCCATGATCACTCTCACCATAATTATCACTCCTTCTTAGTCCGCCGGGACCACCCCGGCCTGGTGCATTTATGTTACCATTTTTACCGTGGGATTGCAACTGATTTGCTCAAGTTCACAAAAAATTCCCACGGTTGGCGTTCCAGGTTGTGACAACCTGGCCGTCACATTCAGCCCAGCCGGGCCTCCAGCTCCGCCTTTTTATCTTCGTAACCAGGCTTGCCCAGCAGGGCGTACATATTGTTCTTATAGGCCGCCCCACGGAACTACAGTTCCGTGGGGACCCCAAAGATTTGATCTGCTCGGGCGGAATAAATCCGCCCGGCATCAAGGTTTTGCCTGCGGCAAAACGCTTGTTGTGGAGGCCTTACAGTCTGGCTTCCAACTCAGCTTTTTTATCTTCGTAGCCGGGTTTGCCCAGCAGGGCGTACATATTGTTCTTGTAGGCCTCCACGCCGGGCTGGTTAAACGGGTTGATCTCCATCAGATAGCCGGTGAGGCCGCAGACATACTCGAAGAAGTAGATCAGCGCGCCCACGCTCTTGGCGCAGCGGCCGGGGGCGGTGACCATCAGGTTTGGTACGCCGCCGTCCACATGGGCCAGCAGGGTGCCCCGCATGGCCTGCTCGGCCACGAAGGACAGGTCCTTGCCCGCCAGGAAGTTGAGTCCGTCCACGTTGTCGGGATCGTGGGGGATGGTGATGGCGGGGCCGTTACTATTCTCAAAACGCACCACGGTCTCCAGCATGAGGCGCTCGCCCTGCTGGATGTACTGGCCCATGGAGTGCAGGTCGGCGGTGAACTCCACGCTGGCGGGGAACAGGCCCTTGCCGTCCTTGCCCTCGCTCTCGCCGAAGAGCTGCTTCCACCACTCGCCGAAGAACCGGAAGGAGGGCTCATAGCCCACCAGGATCTCCACCTTTTTGCCGCCGGTGTACAGGGCGTGGCGGGCGGCAGCGTGCTGCCAGGCGGGGTTGGCCTCGCCGGGCACAGCCAGGGTCTCCATCTCCTCCCGGGCGCCCTCCATCAGGGCAGCAATGTCCACACCGGCGCAGGCGATGGGCAGCAGGCCCACGGCGGTGAGCACGCTGTAGCGGCCGCCGATGGCGTCGGGCACCACGAACTCCTCGTAGCCCTCGGCGTCGGCCAGACCCTTCAGGGCACCCTTGTGGGCGTCGGTGGTGGCGTAAATGCGCTTGCGGGCCTCCTCCTTGCCGTACTTCTCCTCCAGCAGATTCTTGAAGATACGGAAGGCCACGGCGGGCTCGGTGGTGGTGCCAGACTTGGAGATCACGTTGATGGACCAGTCCTTATCCTTGATGAGGTCCATCACCTCCAGCATGGCGTCGGTGGACAGGCCGTTGCCGGCGAAGTAGATGGCGGGGCCGTCCTTGTGGGTCAGGTTGAAGTTGGGAGAGTTGACCAGCTCCACCACGGCCCGGGCGCCCAGATAGGAGCCGCCGATGCCGATGACCACCAGGGCCTGGGAGGTGGCGCGGATGCGCTCCGCCGCCGCCTGGATGCGGGCAAACTCTTCTTTATCATAGTCCCGGGGCAGGTGGACCCAGCCGGTAAAGTCGCCGCCGGCGCCGCTGCCGGTCTCCAGCTTCTGACGGGCGCTCTCCAGCGCCTCCAGACGGCTGGTGAGCCAAGTGTCGGGCAGGAAAGAACGGGCGTTGGAGGTGTCGATTTGAATCATGGTGACGTCACTCCTTTTATGTTTCACAAAGCCAGAATCGGCTGATGCCTTTATCATACACCCGGGGACCGGCTTTGACCAGAGAAAAAAGCCAATTCCCGGAAAAACCTTTAGGCCTTACGGACCCAGATGGTGTTGTCGTTCATGGTGGTGGCCTCGCCCCAGTCGGACAGGCGGTCGTGGGTCAGGCAGTTGACGGTGTTCTCGCCGGGATAGACGCCCTCGGCCACCACCGTCATGGGAGCCACCGCCCGGTCCAGAGCCAGGGTGCAGGTCATCTCGCCCAGCTTGTTATAGCACACCACCTGCTCCCCCTGAACCAGGCCCAGACGGGCAGCGTCCTCGCTGTTCATGCGCACCGTCATTTCCCCCCGCAGGTCCCGCAGGGTGGAGGACTCATTGAAGGAGGAATTGAGGGTGTGGACCACCGGGGCGCAGATCAGGTGGAAGGGGTCGGAGCCGCCGTGGGGCGGGAACCAGCCGATGATAGGATCGTCCAGATGGACCTTGCCGTCCTCCGTCTGAATGGGCAGGGGGAAGGGGGATTCCAGCACCACCGGCTCCCCGGCAAGCACCTTGTCCTTCTCCTCCCGGGAGAGGGCCCAGCTGTCCTCCACCATCTGGCGGCACAGCTCCTCCGCGGTGCGGCCCTGGAAGGGATCGTCCAGACCCATGGCGGCGGAGAGCAGGGTAAATACCTCAAGGTTGCTCTTCACCTCGCCGGGGGCGGGAACCACCGCCGGGGCGTACTGGATCTGCCGGTACCCGTAGGGGGTGTACAGGTCGGTCTGTTCCACCATGTAGGGGGCGGGCAGGATGATGTCGGCGTATTTGGCGGTGTCGGTCATGTACCGCTCATGGACCACGGTAAACAGGTCCTCCCGGGCCAGGCCCCGGCGGACGGCGTTCTGGTCGGAGGTCACTGTGGCCGGGTTGGCGTGGTAGACATACAGGCTGCGGATGGGGGTGGAGAGGCCCTTGCCCTCCAGGGCACGGCCCAGTTGGTTGATGTTGATCATCTGGGTGTTCGGCCCGGCCAGGTCGGGACGCTTGACGGCGGACTTGTCCACCAGATCGGGGGAGGAGCACACGCCATAGGTGCCGCCGCCCTTCTTGGCCCAGGCGCCCACAGCGGCGGGCAGGGCGGTAATGGCCCGGGTGGCCTCGCCGCCGTTGCCCGAGCGGGAGAAGCCGCTGCCCAGCACGATGCAGGGGGCCTTGGCTCTGCCGTAGGCCCGGGCCAGGTCCCGGATCACATCGGGGGCCTGACCGATGAGACACTGGGTCTCCTCCGGGTCCCACACATCCAGAGTAGCCCGAAACTCCTCCCACCCGGCGGCGTGCTCAGCCAGCCATGCCTCGTCGGTGAGGCCCTCCTGGTCCAGCACCTGGAGCATGGACAGGGCCAGGGCGCCGTCGCTGCCCGGCTGGATCAGAATGGTCTGGTCGGCCAGCTCGGCGGAAGCGTTTTCGTATACATCAATAAGGATGATTTTGGCCCCGTTCTCCCTGGCCTTCCGCAGGATGGGGGCCAGGTGGGCCCGGGTGGCGGGGATATTGGCGGACCACAGCAGGATCAGGTCACTGTGCTCCACATCCCAGGGGGCCAGGTCGCAGGAGCCCCCCATCACCTTCTGCCAGCCGGTGGACTTGGCGGTGCTGCACAGGGTGCGCTTGAGGCGGCTGGCGCCCAGGGCGTGGAAGAAGCCCTCTCCGCAGTTGCGGTGGACCACGCCCATGGTGCCGGCGTAGGAGTAGGGCAGAATGGTCTCCGCTCCGTACTGGGCGATCAGGTCCTTCCAGCGGGATGTGATTTCTCCGATGGCCTGATCCCAGGAGATGGGCTCAAACACCCCGGTCCCCTTGGCGCCGGTGCGGCGGAGGGGAGTGAGGATACGCTCAGGGCTGTTGATGGCCTCCGGCAGATTGCGCATCTTGGCGCACACCCAGCCGTCGGTGAAGGGGTTGGCCGGATCACCGGTAATGGAGGTGACGGTATTGCCCTCGGTCTCTACCAGCAGAGAGCAGCCCTCAGGGCAATCATAGGGACAGGCAGAACGACAAGTGGACATGATGATAACCTCCTTTTGAAAAAGGCCGCCCGTGGGCGGCCTTTTGTGAGTAAAACAGGAATCATTTGCGTAGGGGCCGATGCCCACATCGGCCCGGTACCTTAGTTTTTGAGGCTCTGCATGGGGGCCGGAATCCGGCCGCCCCGGGCCACGAAGGCCTCAGCGCTCTCGGAGTGGACGGGCATAACGGGGGCGGAGCCCAGCAGGCCGCCGAATTCCACGGTGTCGCCCACCACCTTGCCGGGGGCGGGGATGATGCGGACGGCGGTGGTCTTGGAGTTGACCATGCCGATGGCGGCCTCGTCGGCGATGATGGCGGAGATGGTGGCGGCGGAGGTGTCGCCGGGGACCGCGATCATGTCCAGACCCACGGAGCACACGCAGGTCATGGCCTCCAGCTTGTCCAGGTGGAGGGTGCCGGCACGGGCGGCGGCGATCATGCCCTCGTCCTCACTGACGGGGATAAAGGCGCCGGACAGGCCGCCCACATGGGAGGAGGCCATGACGCCGCCCTTCTTCACCGCGTCGTTCAGGAGGGCCAGGGCGGCGGTGGTGCCGTGGGTGCCGCAGGTCTCCAGGCCCATCTCCTCCAGGATGCGGGCCACCGAGTCGCCGATGGCGGGGGTGGGGGCCAGGGACAGGTCCACGATGCCGAAGGGCACGCCCAGACGGCGGCTGGCCTCCTGGGCCACCAGCTGACCCATACGGGTCACCCGGAAGGCGGTCTTTTTGATGGTCTCGGCCACCACGTCAAAGGGCTGACCCTTCACGTCCTTCAGGGCGTGGTGTACCACGCCGGGGCCGGACACGCCCACGTTGATGATGCAGTCGGGTTCGCCCACACCGTGGAAGGCGCCGGCCATGAAGGGGTTGTCCTCCACGGCATTGCAGAACACCACCAGCTTGGCGCAGCCAAAGCCGCCCTTGTCGGCGGTGAGCTGGGCGCACTCCTTGATGATGCGGCCCATGACGCCCACGGCGTTCATGTTAATGCCTGCCTTGGTGGAGCCCACATTGACGCTGGCGCACACCAGGTCGGTGCGGGCCAGGGCCTCAGGGATGGCGGCGATGAGCTTCCGGTCGGCCTTGGTGGCACCCTTCTGCACCAGGGCGGAGAAGCCGCCGATGAAGTTGACGCCCACCGCTTTGGCGGCGCTGTCCAGGGCCACGGCAAAGGGCACATAGCTGTTGGTCTCGGAGGCGCCGGCCACCAGGGCCATAGGAGTCACCGAAATGCGCTTGTTGACAATGGGAATACCGAACTCCCGCTCAATGGCCTCGCCGGTGGCCACCAGATGCTCGGCCTGGCGGGTGATCTTGTCGTAGATCTTGCGGCAGGCGGCGTTGGGGTCGGAGTCGGCGCAGTCCAGCAGAGAGATGCCCATAGTGATGGTACGCACATCCAGATGCTGCTGGTCGATCATGTGGATGGTGTCAAAAATTTCGTTGGTATTGATCATGTCGGCTCACCCTCAAATGCGATGCATGGCGTTGAAGATGTCCTCCCGCTGGGCGCGGATGGACAGATCCCGATCTTTGCCCTCCTGCTCCATCAGGGCGGCCAGATCGGCAAAGGGCATATCGCAGTTGCCGGCGTCCACCAGCATAACCATGGTGAAGTAGTCCTGGAGGATGGTCTGGCTGATATCCAGAATATTGACGTTGTGCTGGGCCAGCAGGGCGCAAACGGCGGACATGATGCCCACACGGTCCTTGCCCAGAACGGTGACAATGGCTCTCATACTTGATAACTCCTTTATTTCTTCTGTCTCTATGAAAACGGCGCCGGTCATTCCCGGCCCATCTCATCCAAAGTCATGCCGAAGGCGGGGAGGAAATGCTCCAAAAAGTAGTCCACCTCGGGCAGGTTATAGCCTTTCAGCGCATCCAGCGTCTGACGGGCGGCCTGCTGGAACTCGCTGTTGCCCGCCTTCAGCTCCTCCAGGCACTTGATGTGGGCGGACAGCTTGTCCGCGGCCTTCACCAGAGCCTTGGTATCCGGGTCATAGTCCTCCCGCAGCAGGGGGGAGAAGGCGGGGCGCAGCTGCTCCGGCAGCATGGCCAGCAGCTTGCCGGCGGAAAATTCCTCCACCTTTTTGTAGGCGTCCCGGATCTCCGGGTCGTAGTACTTGATGGGGGTGGGCAGGTCGCCGGTGAGGATCTCAGGGGCGTCGTGGTACAGGGCGGCCATGGCGGCCAGCCCGGGATCGGCCTCTCTCCCGAACACATCCCGCCGGATCACCGCCAGGGCGTGGGCGAGCACCGCCACCATGTGGGAGTGCTCCTGAATATTCTCCTGGAAGGTATTGCGCATGAGCCCCCAGCGGTTGATATACCGCATCCGGGACAAATAGGCAAAAAAAGGATGTTGATCCACAAAAAATGCCTCCCATCCGTCGAAACAAGTTATTTTACCATAAAAGTGGGGCGGTGTAAACGGCAGGCGGTTAAAGTCCCTGTTCAAGCTAAGTGTTGATGGAAAAAAGTCCGTCGGTTTCACTAAATAGCAGTCCCTAACTTGAAAGCAGCCATGAGCAGCAGGTATTTTCCTAATGCTCATGGCTGCTTCTCTTTCTTGTAATGTTTGCACACATTTGGAGAGACATTTTTGTGATTTGAGCCAAAGTTTTTATCTTGAAGAAAAGCAGAAGAAAAACACTCTCTATACAGTACCAACTGCATTAAATCATTAACCTTTTTCCAAGGACAGTGCCTTAAATTGACCTACATCCTGCCTGTATTAGTCCAATGGTATGAAGTCAAGTAGGTGATGCAAGAAAATTTCAAATGGGAATGAGTAAAAAGGACCATGTAGGCAGGAAAAAGACAACGCCAATCCAAGCCCTGTCCCTGAGTTTT